>DASYEA010001219.1:0-2460 GCA_036499265.1 Schlesneria sp.
TCGTCCAGACGCGATTTCCTGCTCGGTGGGCGCGAGCAGCGATAGTCGCGCGGTTCTGCCCTTGAGGGCTTCAATCCGCTTCTTCATCTCTGGTCGCGTAGAAGCCGGACCGTCCGCCGCGTAACTGGCCATCACACTGGAAGCGACAAGCAGACTGGCCAGCCACAGCTTATTTGAAAACATGAGCTACCTTTATTGTTGGGGGGTGATCGTTATTGCAGGACTCGTAGTGATAATGTATTTCACCGTGGGGTCAACAGACGGGTCTGCCGGGCTCAGCTTGCGGTTGACGCGAAGATTCACATTGGAACCCTCAACTTCTTCCTCATCCAGGATTTTGAACGAGACAAGTTTTTTGCCCGCGACCCAATCCTGGTCCGTCGCATACATTTCAGGTTGAAGATCTTTGGGTTTCTTGCCCTCGACCCAGGCGCGCATGGCCTCATCCAGCGCAGAGCGAGCGACATCCGTATCGACTGGATGGATTTTCGCCGCGTCGCCGCATCCCCACAGACCCATCAACATCACGCACAATGCGCTACAACGCAACGATTGAAAATGGCACATAGCAGCAATCACGAGGTTATAAATTGCCAAAAACTCCCCAACGGGACGCCTCGGCCCCGGCGCATTGGGACTGGCCTGGCGACAGCCGTTAATCATCACGTCTGGTGCAGAGGCCAGCGAGCTACCTCGGGAAGGGGGAAGTCTTATTTGGCAGCTTGTTTGAATATGAGACAGACAAAATGCCCCGGTGGAATTCGATTCAACGGGGCAAGAACAATCGAGTACGAACATGCGAGTACTCTGTCACGGCTTAAAATTGAAATCGGGTGCCACTGGCTCTGCCAGCCGTAGGGAAGTTTGTTGAGTCATCCGACACTGGCAGAGCCAGTGGCACCCTAATTCTTACAGCGCGCTAACCTTGCGTTTGCCGGTCGATTTGCGGTTTCGGCCGGCGTTGTTTTGCATTTCGAAGGCAAACCCAAAGTTAAACCACGCTAGCTGTGACTGAGCCACTAATATTCACCAATCACTTCACCACCATTTCGGCTGCCCAGACCGCGCCAGGTAAGAACGCTCAGGTTCTCTGAAACGAAGCGGACCGATCCGTCACACAGCAAGAGATGGGAGCCGCCGACATGTTCGCTATTGGACGTCGTCGCGATCCGGCCTGGGGGAAACATACAGGAGCGTCCATTCGGCGGCAGAATGTGATTGTATTGATTGGTCGAGTGGTATTGCTGCAACCAGGGCACGCCTACGTTTGAATATCCTTGCTTGCCGAGATCGTTTGGATCGGCTGCGTTACATTGCGCCATCGCTTCATCTGCGGTATTCGGATATGTGCCGGGCTGGAAGGTATCCACTTTGAGTGTCGCCATCGCCTGGCTACCGTCACCCACCAGTTTTTCCGCCATCCCACCCGTGTTACTGAGACCATCCGTCACGTCGGCAAACCGGACCAGATTATTGTGGTAGATGATCCCGTTCGGCGGAGGTTGCCCCGCTCCCCCTGATGCATACATCTGCACCGTCGTTCCGTTATTCCAGTAATAGTTGTTTCGCCCGCCCAAGGCCTGCGTCAACCGGTTTGGATCCGACGGACAGCGGAAGACGGGAAGTTCGACCGCTCGCGCGGTTGCGTTGTTCGCATGGTCATATCCGACGTTGAAGTCGACCATCGCATACAAGCTCGCCTGATCCATATACGGCAAGATTCGTGCGTGAGCCGAGACTGGATTGACGGCGCCGTTCACGTCCGCCATTGGAAAGCATCTAAACGAGCCTTCGTAGTTGTGCATCGCCAATCCCAGTTGCTTGAGATTGTTCTTGCATTGCGAACGGCGAGCCGCTTCGCGAGCCTGCTGGACCGCAGGTAGTAACAGGGCGATGAGCACTGCGATGATCGCAATGACCACCAGCAGTTCGATCAGTGTAAACGCTGATCTAGGACCTCGACGCAACAACATGACTTTTCCTTTCAAGAATCGGACACAAGAAATCAAAATCGAAATAAATCGAGAAACATCGACTTCGGCGACGCTGAGTTCAGGACGAATTGGGCGGCGACGACTTCAAAAGAATTGGCCCGCTCTACTGGCGACTTTTGTCGATGATGACGGTCGCACCGCTCGACTTCGTGTGCGGAATTCGCTTCATTTCACCTGCCAAAGCAGGCAATCTGACATTCCAATTCCAACAAGAAACCACGACCGATGCACAGCGTAAGGCGTCACCTGGTCGATGGAGTTTCGCTGCACGGGCTGTCTACGAGCAACCTTTCGTTGCGCGTTTAACGGTGTATTTGCTCAGCGAAACTCAAGACGCGACTCACAACGTCAAGACAGTTGACCGCCATCGGTAAGGTGGGGCAATGTGCCGACGTTGGCGCGCGTAGGCTCCAAGAATTCCTGACAAAACCAGATGTGGGAAGTTGAGCGCAATTACAACTGAAGC
>DASYEA010001220.1:0-5393 GCA_036499265.1 Schlesneria sp.
CCCCGCGACTGGTACTGTTCTCGCCAACCGCTCATGAGTTTATTGACAGTCCAAACTTGCCTGCCAAGTCTGAAGTCGACGCGTCTAACGCGCGAATCAAGGCTTACAGCGATGTGCTGGCTGAGGTTGCCAAGGCAAAGCAAGTCCAGTTCGTCGATCTGTTCACCCCGACACTGGAAGCTTTTGGGAAGGGGTCGCCGAACACGATCAACGGCATCCATCTGAGCAAAAATGGCGAGAGCTTCGTCGCATCAGTTGCCGAAAAGGGATTGTTCACCAGCGGCCCTATGGTCAAACGCGATGCCGCAGCATTGGAACGCGTTCGTAGCGCGGTTAATGACAAGAATTTCTACTGGTACATGCGACACCGCGTGACAGACGGATTTTCGACTTATGGCGAACGAGCGTTCTTGAAGTTCTCCGAAGGCCCCGGCGGTTATGGGGACGGGTTGTCGAACTATTCAGTGGCTCAACGCGAATTGGATGTGCTGGATACGCTGACCGCGAATCGGGACAAGGTTGTTTGGGCCGCCGCACAAGGCAAGACAGCCAAAGCAGAAGACAACAATCTGCCTGAGTTCATTCCGGTGATCACGAACAAGCCGGGACCGCTGGAAGGTGGCAAGCACCTCTTCCTGTCGGGCGAAGAAGCAATCGGCAAGATGACCGTCCACAAGAACATGAAGGTGGAACTGTTTGCTGACGAAAAGATATTCCCGGAACTGGTAAAACCAGTCCAGATGGCCTTCGATACCAAGGGCCGGTTGTGGGTTGCCTGTTGGCGAACCTATCCACACTGGAAGCCGACCCAGAAGATGGACGATCGATTGCTGATCCTGGAAGACACAAACGGCGACGGCAAAGCTGACAAGTGCACCACCTTTGCAGGCGATATTCACAACCCAACTGGATTCGAATTCTGGAATGGGGGCGTACTGGTCGCTCAGGGGCCGGATCTGCTGTTCCTGAAGGATACCGATGGCGACGACAAGTACGACGTGAAGGAACGAATCGTACACGGATTCGACACGGCGGACACGCATCATACGATCAACAGCTTCGTGCTGGACCCAGGTGGATCGATCTACATGCAGGAAGGGACGTTCCATCACTCACAGATCGAAACGCCCTGGGGTCCCCCCCGACGCGTGGCCAATGGCGCGGTGTTCCGCTACGAACCCCGCACGCAGAAGGCCGATGTGTACGTTTCCTTCGGCTTCGCCAATCCCCACGGACATATCTTCGATGGCTGGGGTCGCGATGTCGTATGGGATGGAACTGGATCACAACCCTATCACGCCGTTCTATTCTCTGGCGACATCGACTACCCGCACAAGCATGCCAGCCCGCCACAAGTGTATAAGCAGCGGACACGCCCATGCTCAGGGACTGAGGTTCTCAGTAGTAGCCATTTCCCCGAAGAACTCCGTGGGAACATTCTGGTCAATAACGTGATTGGTTTCCAAGGGATTCTGCAGTACAAGCCGCAGGACAAGGACTCCAGCTTGACTGCAGTGGAAGTCGATCCGATTGTGTTTTCATCGGATCCAAATTTTCGTCCCGGTGATACTGAAGTTGGGCCAGACGGCGCGATCTATTTCACGGACTGGCAGAATCCAATCATCGGCCACATGCAGCACAACCTGCGTGATCCCAGCCGCGATCACGACCACGGTCGTGTCTATCGCGTTCGGTACGAAGGCCGAGACCTGCTGAAGCCGGTGGTGATTGCTGGCCAACCAATCGACAAGTTGCTGGATCTCCTGAAGCATCCAGACAACCGCACACGACACCTGGCGCGAATTGAACTTTCAGGTCGTCCTACGAACGAAGTCATTCCCGCCGCCAAGAAGTGGGTGGCAGCGCTCGAGACAGGTGATGCGAACTACGAGCATCATGTCCTGGAAGGTTTGTGGCTGCATCAGAACCACAATGTCGTCGATGCAGATCTGTTGAAAAAAGTGTTGAAGTCACCTGAGCCAAAAGCTCGGGCGGCAGCGACACGCGTGCTCGGTAGTTGGCGAGATCGCGTCGCCGATCCACTCGAACTACTTCGCGCTGCGGTCAACGACGAAAGCGGAGCTGTGCGGTTGCAGGGAGTTTGGGCTCTCAGTTTCTTCGCAGGCGCAGACGCTGCCAAAGCCTCAGAAGTTGTTGTTGAGTCACTCATTCATCCTCAGGATGAATATCTGAAGCATCAGCTTTCCGAGACGAACAAGACGCTGGATCGACGAGCCAAGAAATAGTGTGACTGGCGTTTCGAAAATGAAGTGAACCGGAGCGGCATTGGCCGCTCCGGTTATTGTATGTCCTGACAAAGTAACGGAATTGCGAAGACCCCGAAGTTGGCTCCGCATTGCTGGGTTATGGAGTTATCTGGAATGAGACGTTTCTTGCGAGCAACCATGCTCGTCGTTGCCTTGATGGGGTGTGGCGTTGCGTCGGTTCGTGGCGACGAAACGGAAAGTGCAGTCGGCCCGTTGATGAAGCTTTTTCAAGGTGGCCGTCTACCTGCTGAACGACAGGGGACAGTTGTCGAAATGATCTGCAGTCGCGGCAACGCGAACGATTTGAAGGTTGTCTTCGACAAGGTCGTACAACCCGACGGATTTACGCCCGAGTTGCGATTGAAAGCGATGCAATGGATGACCGATGCGGCTGTGACTAGAAAAGTGAAACCAGCCGGCGAATTGGTTGCTCTGGAGAAACTTGTGGCAGGCGAAGCTGCCGCCACGAACCCCGCTTTGCAGCAGGCATCAATCAAACTCGCTTCGACATGGAAAGATGCGGCGATACTTCCAGCGCTGCAGTCGCTTGCGACTGACTCGAAGACGAAGCCTGAATTGCGAAGAGTGGCGATTGACGGATTGGTTGCAATCGGCAGCGCCGAATCGAAATCGACACTGTTGAAACTTGTCGGCAAAGAGCTGCCATTGTCAATTCGAATGCAGGCCGCAGCGGGTTTATCTGGAATGGAATTGACCGCAGCGGCACAAGCTGGCGCGCAGGTCTTGGCCGACGCAACGGCGAAAGACAACCCTGACGAGATGATTGCAGCTTTTCTAGATCGAAAAGGAGGGGCCGAGGCCCTGGCTGCAGAGCTTGCTAAGCAAACGCTGACTCCCGATGTCGCGAAACGATCACTCCGATATATCTATTCCGTTGGGCGAAGCGATGCCGCACTATCAGATGTCCTGAGCAAAGCCGCCGGAATCGCAGCCGATGCGCCGCCACCGACTCCCGAAGAAGTGACGAGAATCGCTGCGGATGTGATTTCCAAGGGTGACGCGGCTCGCGGAGAGAAGATCTTCCGCCGCAAAGATCTCAATTGCATGAAATGCCACAGTGTCAGTCGTGCAGGTGGACAGGTCGGACCCGAATTGAGTGCCGTCGGAGGTTCATCGCCTGTCGATTATGTCCTGAACTCGATTCTCAATCCGAATCTAGCTGTCAAGGAGCAATATGTCACCCGGATCTTTGCGCTGGACAACGGCAAAGTGCTGACCGGCGTCGTGATTGATCGAGATGACGTGCGGATCAATATTCGCGATGCGAATGGAGTCATTGTCAAAATCCCAGTCGCAGATATCGACGAAGAGCTCGAAGGCAAATCGCTGATGCCACAGGGACTAACTAAGTTTCTCACCCGCGATGAATTGCTGGACCTGGCGAAGTTCATCTCGGAACTCGGAAAGCCAGGCCCGTATGCCGTTCAGCAGTCGAAAACGATCCAGCGCTGGCGAGTTTTGCGTCAGCCGCCACCGCAACTGACCGACGAGGTGCCTCACTTGGAACATCTTCGGCAGTTTGTTCTGGGAAGCCAGCCGACGGATTGGGATTCGGCCTATGGTCGCGTTTCTGGCATTCTTCCATTGGAAGAGCTTCGAGGGAGCGACAAACCAGTCGTATTGATTCTACAGGGCGAAATCAACGTCAGTGCCGCTGGTAAGGCGACTGTTCTTTTGACATCGACAGAGCCCGTGCAGACATGGTTCGATACCGATGTCTTTGACTCCAAACAGTTCGATGTGGAACTGACGCCTGGCCGGCATCTCATCACGTTGCGGGTCGAAGTCTCTGATCGTGATACCCCAGAGCTACGTGTCGAATTGAAGACCCCGGATAATTCTTCTGCCAACTATGAAGTGATTGGCGGCCCGTAAGCCTCATCAGAAATTCGCGATGAGCTCACATCGATTGTGACGGTACAGCGCCTGCGTTCTGGCTCATGATCTCGCGAACCTTGCCGATCAGATCGCTCGGCGAGAATGGCTTCTGGATAAAATTGCATTCGGATCTGATCTTTTCCGTTCGGCTCGCAATTCCGTCGAGAAGTCCAGACAAGTTTGGATAACCGGACATCAGTATCACTTTGATCTGTGAATGTGAGCTGCCGATATAACTGGCCAACTGACGCCCACCCAAATTGGGCATGACGACATCGGCAAGGATCAACTTGATGGAATGGTCTTGTTCGCAAATCCGAAGTGCAGCCTCACCGCTGTTCGCGAACAGGACTTCGTAGCCAGCGGCATTCAGAACGGTTCCCACATAACGACGGATCCCTTCGTCGTCGTCAACGACCAGGATACGATCTGAACCTGTCGATGCAGTCCGGGGAGCGGTGTCAGCCAACTTCTCTAGACTGACCGGTTCGGAGCTCATGGCTCTTACCTCACGAGCAATTTAATGAATATTTGCGCAACTGAAATTGGCTTTGGAAATCGTGCAGCGCAAATATCGCTTTGAAATCAGTTGTTGTACGGAAATTCAACTGGATCGAGAGATCAGCGATGAACTTCTTGCTCCGATTGTGCCGCGGGCGCAGGTTGTATTCGTCCTGAGATCCACATTTTGGTTACAAAGTAGCCCAATGATCATTGAGCCAGATACGATGTTACGGCTGCGTATCGAGGCTTTCTCGCACCTTTTTGGTGAGAGAAAGAGCTGTAAATGGCTTTTGAAGAAAATCGGCGGCTGAGGTGAGGATTCCGTGTCGAACCACAGAATCCTCTGTATAGCCCGACATGAAAAGAATCTTGATATCCGGGTGATGTTTGTGGAGATGTTCCACCAGTTGCCGTCCACCCATGACAGGCATCACGACATCAGTGATGATCAGCTTGACCGGGTTGAGTTCATTTTCAAGTTGCTCGATCGCCTGCTTTCCATTGCTGGCTTCCTGTACGACGTATCCACTGGATCGCAAAATCTTGGCGGCCAATGCGCGAACGCTATCTTCGTCCTCGACGAGCAGGACTGTCTCTGTACCTCGTAGTAATTCCTGCGAAATTGGTTCGGCAATGGGAACCGCTTCTCCTGCTGAGCTATAGGCAGGCAGGTACACTTTAAAAGTTGTTCCGAGCCCAACTTCGCTGTACACATCAATATGG
>DASYEA010001221.1:0-1790 GCA_036499265.1 Schlesneria sp.
TTCGCATGCGTTAAACTATCGGCCTGACAGGACGATCTGCGTGCACTCCAGGAATCGGCTTCATGCTCACACATCCGCGTTTCGGCATCCTATTGGGAATGATCTTGGTACAACTTGCTGGCAATTGCCTGGCAGGGGAACCAGCAAAAGTCCAGAAGGCACAACCGGCTACTCCGGCCAACGCCGCAATCCCCACAATTCGCGTGGCAACTTTCCACGGGTACACCAAAGCGATTGAGATGAATCGACGGAATGCTCGAGCTGTCCTGTGTCCCGATGTCGGTGGACGGGTGCTGGAGTTTTCTATTGACGGCAAAAATGCCATGTATCTCGAAGAGGCGGAAAAGGCATGGAAGCCGGGCACGCCGACACGATCTTCGGCGGGACGGTTTGACTACGGACCTGAGCTAACGGTCGTTCCCCATCCGAATCTATGGGGTGGTGCCTGGACAGGTGAGATCACAGGACCGTACTCGGCCCGCTTGACGAGTCCCAAGGATGAAGTGGCCGGAATCCAACTGATTCGTGACTTCGAGTTGGCGGGTAGTGGCAAAGATGGATCGAGCGCCCCGTTTCACCTGGTCTGTCAGCAGACAATTCACAATATCTCAGGGGAAGTTCGCGAAGTCTGTCATTGGGGGCGATCATTTTCTCCTGGCGGTGGCATCTGCGTGATCCCGTTGGGGGATCGACCAAGCCGGTTTCCCTCTAAGTATGCCATGTACGAAGACAGTGCGATCATCAATGTTCGAAACACCGATGACAAAATTCGCGAACGTGACGGCTTCTTGGAGATCGTAGCTCCGCCGCGAAAACCCAAGCTCGGTTTTGATAGCACTGCCGGATGGTTGGGATATGTGATGCCGAACAACACGCTTTTCGTCAAACGTTTCAAAACATACCCCGATCGAGTCTACAACGAAGCCGCTGGGCTGACACTTTCGGTGTGGTGCCCGTCTGGACCTCAAATTGAGCTCGAACCGATCGGCCCACGCGAGCGATTGCAGCCGGGTGAATCGGCATCGTTCACTGAAGACTGGTGGCTTTTGCCGTTTGATTTTCCAACAGCTGGCAAGCAAGTGGATCTGAAAGCCGTCGATACGCTTGTTAAGACGCAGACTTCGACTTCAGCAAAATTCTAGTATGGCGTGGATAGCGACCCCACCGAGCTTGTCTCGGTGGTTATTGGGCCTTCGCACTACGCCTTAGTTATTGAATGCCGGCCGAGGAAGGACTCAGGTTCAGTTCGCATTTCGAGTTCCATGCCGAATGAGGTTGACCGATTGTGAAAACTCGACGACTTCTGCTCATTGTAAGTCTTGCCCTGATTCTTTGTAGCTGCTGCTGCCAACCGGAAGCCAGCGACAACAGCGAACTTTCCGATAAAGAGCAGCTCCATAACGAGTACATGGGACACCGTCGCCTCGAGCGGCATCAAGGAGCGCTCGTCGAACGCGATATTGAGATCATCACATTTGTACTCAAACAACGGAGTTGTGGTGGATGCTTTCTGACAGTCGAACCCCCATTCGAATCTGGCAAAACGCAAGAATGGAAGGACATTCCCGAACCACTACGAGAAGCATTGTTAAAAAGCTCTATCAAATACAAGCCCGCAAGCGAAGCGTATTTCAAGTTCGGCGCTGGCGGCGGTGTCAAGGAGAAAATGTCGGATGCCACGGCGACGATGCGAACTATTATTATCAGACGTTGGATTTCCGATTCTGAGGTCGTGATCGAAGATAGCCGAACGAGCGGTGCATTGAGCGGATACGGCACACTTGAAGTGT
>DASYEA010001222.1:0-4185 GCA_036499265.1 Schlesneria sp.
CGGTTTGGCGATGACCGAATTGAATGCCGAGATCAGCGGTAGCGGTCTTGGCTTCCGGCTGATCACGCTGGTTTTCGCGGTTGTCGATCCGAAATCGAAAACAGTCTGTATTGCCAACGCAGGACACCTACCGCCGATTCATCGTGCTGCTGATGGTCAGGTCACGCGGGTCGGGATGGATGCCTCGGGGTTGCCGCTCGGAGTGCTCCCTGAACAAAAGTTCAACGAGATGACTTTGTCTCTGACACCGGGCCAATCACTAGTCTTCTACACCGATGGTATTACCGAGGCGATGGACGCCAAGGAAGAGATGTACGGCAAGACCCGTCTTGCAGAAGCGATTGCAGATTCTATTGGTGATATCGATTCGATGGTGAATGAACTCGTCGAGTCAGTGGAAGTATTTTGTGGGTCATCGTCGCAACGAGACGACATCTGTGTCACTGCCGTGCAGTGTGTCTCGTAGTCAAGAGGTCTCGGTGTCGCTCGATAGTCGTCAAGTGCTTGGTGAGGGCGGCCACGTCGCGCGTCGATTGGGGACCTACGAATCACGACCAGAGCAACTGGAGATGGCCGATGCAGTCGCATACGCCATCGATGCGGGTGAGCATCTTGTTGTCGAAGCAGGAACCGGTACCGGGAAAAGCTTCGCTTACCTGGTTCCTGCGATCCTGGCTGCCACAGCGGGACAGGGCAATGGTGGCCCACGCCGCAAAGTGGTGATATCGACTCACACCATCAGTCTGCAAGAACAGCTCATTGCGAAGGACATCCCCTTCCTGAATGCAGTGCTGCCGGTCGAATTCTCCGCCGTCTTGGTCAAGGGACGGTCTAACTACGTCAGTCTGCGTCGATTGAAGGGTGCCGTCGATCGATCGAATGCGCTGTTCGCGCAGCCGGAAGAGATGCAGCAATTAACTCAACTGGTCGAATGGTCGCGGCACACAGGCGATGGAAGTCTATCGGACATCAGTTTCAAGCCGGTGTCGAGCGTCTGGGACGAGGTGAAGAGCGAACACGGCAACTGCTTAGGCAAGTCGTGTCCCACGTACAATGATTGCCTGTACTATCGTGCGCGGCGTCGGATCTGGAACGCGGATCTGCTGGTCGTTAACCACGCCTTGTTCTTTGCGGATCTGGCTCTTCGTCGAGAAGGGGCCAGCGTTCTCCCCGACTATGATGCCGTCGTGTTCGATGAAGCACACACGCTCGAACAAGTCGCTGCTGATCATTTGGGGCTGTCGGTGACGGGCGGGCAGGTCGAGTACTTGTTGAACCGCCTGTACAACGATCGAACGCAGAAGGGATTGCTGACGAAGTTGCCGCTGAATGACATGGAGTTCTACAAAGCGAAATCGGCAGCGGAACAACTTGTCGATCGCGTCCGGTTTGCCAACCGCGATTTATTCGCTTCGCTCAGTGAATGGCGACAACAACTAGGATCCAAAAACGGTCGTCTTCGTCGGCCGCCGGATGTCACCAACGATGTCTCACCTTCGCTTAAGGAGTTGGCTGCGAGAATCATGGAGTTGGCGAAAGCGATCGAGCGCGACGAGGCACGCATCGAATACACGGCTGCCGCAGATCGATGCTCTGGACTCGCCAATTCACTCAACTCCTGGATGCAGCAGGCTGAACGAGAGTCGGTCTATTGGATTGAATCGACAGGCCCGCCGCATCAGCAGAGATTGCGACTTGTTTCTGCGCCTGTTGACGTGGCACCGGTCTTACGAGATGAACTGTTTGGTAAGATCAGAACCGTCATCCTCACCAGTGCGACCCTGGCCGTCGGCCGCCAGAGCTTCGACTTCATCCGTCAGCGACTTGGTCTCACGAAAGCGAAGGAACTGAAGCTTGGTAGTCCTTTCAATTATGCCGAGCAGATGAAGCTGTTTCTGCCCGATGCCATGCCGGACCCGACAGAAGCACCCGCCGAATATCTCAACGCAGTCTGCAGACAGATCCAGCACTATGTGACCGAGACTCAGGGTCACGCCTTCGTGCTGTTTACCAGCTACCAAATGCTGCGCGACGTGGCTCGTCGAATGACCCCCTGGTTCGTCTCGAAGAATTTCGGCCTGTATGTGCAGGGATCCGACATGCCTCGCACGCAACTGCTGGAAAAGTTCCGACAGGATCCCGCTGGCGTCCTATTCGGTGCAGACAGCTTCTGGCAAGGTGTCGATGTCCCAGGGGATGCCCTGCAGAATGTGATCATCGCCAAGTTGCCATTCAGCGTGCCCGATCATCCTCTGTTGGAAGCGCGGCTGGAATCGATCCGCACGAATGGCGGCAATCCTTTCTTCGACTACCAAGTCCCCGAAGCGATCATCAAGCTGAAGCAAGGGGTCGGTCGATTGATCCGATCCAAGACGGATACCGGGATTGTGGCGATCCTCGATCCCCGAATTCGCACCAAGCGATATGGTCAACTGTTTCTGGACAGCTTGCCCGAATGTCCCGTGTTCGGCAACGACGACTAACGCCAGCAGATGCGAATCGAATGACGAGTGAGCAAGAGCATGCCGTGGCCAGCAGTCGCCGAGCGATGTTCCAACTGAACGTCGCGGTGGCTCTGTTTGGCTTGGCTGGTTTGCTGGGAAAAGTGACGGCAGCCTCGGCATTGATGATCGTCATGGGACGCACCGTCTTCGGCACAGCCGCCTTTGCGGCTCTGTTCGGAATCGGCCTGCTTCCCCGTCCGAATGTCCCCGTGAAAAGTCTCCTCAAGCTTGCCTGGCCGGGCCTGTTGCTCGCGATCCACTGGGTGACATTCTTTCAATCGATTCGCACGTCATCTGTCGCAATCGCGTTGTTGTCTTACTCCAGCTTTCCCGCATTTGTCACTCTGGTCGAGCCGATGATTTTTCGCGAGCCCAGACGCCGGATCGATGCTGTCACGGCGTTGCTGGTCGTCATGGGATTGGCGGTGTTAACTCCCAATCTCGATCCCCGTGATGCCGCCACCGTTGGAGTTGCCTGGGGTGTGCTATCGGGCATCACGTTCGCTGCGGTCATTCTGCTGAACCGTCGTTTCGCGAGTGAACTTCCGCCAGTCACAATCGCGGCAGGGCAGAACCTGTTCGCGGCTCTCGCGATGGTGACGTTGCTCCCTCTCTACTACAAACCGCTGCAGCCCCGCGATTGGCTGTTGCTCGTTGTGCTCGGCGTCGTCTTCACGGCACTGGCGCATTTCCTGTTCATTCAAAGCCTGATGAACATGCGGGTCCAACTCGCCAGCATCGTCAGCGCGCTGGAGTCCATCTATGGAGGCCTCTTCGCATGGCTGCTGCTGGGTGAAACTCCCACTCTTCGTACCTGGTGTGGCGGTGCTTTGATTCTGGCGGCAGTCGTCATCGGAGCTTCGGCACATCCGAGTCAGGTGAACGAGCCGCTGTGAATCAACTTTCGCTTTGCAGGCCTTCAAACAGGCTGCTGCCAACGCGAACAAGCGTGGCACCTTCTTCAATGCCAAACTCAAAATCGCCACTCATTCCCATCGACAGGTCAGTCAACTTCAGATGACCGCTGCAAGCGTCGACCAACAGATCGCGAAGCAGACGCAGTGATCGAAATACTGCTCTGGCGGAACCGCCCTCTTCGCTGAGTGGGGCCATCGTCATCAGCCCTTCGATGGCGATCGAATCGAGTCGGCAGATGTCCGGCCACGCTGATTGGAGTTCCGATGGATCGAAGCCGTCTTTCGACTTCTCTCCGGAGACATTGACCTCGAGAAGCACCCGAGGAATCACCGCGATATTCGACTGTTGCTTCTGGGCTTCTTTGTCGATGGCTTGCAGCAAGCGAACTGAATCAACGGAATGCAGTCGATTTGCGACAGGCAGCATCAGATCGACTTTGTTTCGCTGCAGGTGCCCGATCATGTGCCAGCGAACGTCTTTTGGTAGATCTTGTGCGCGCGAGACTAGCTGCTGGGGTCGGCTCTCGCCGAGATCGAGAACGCCGAGATCAATCAGGGCTCGCACCCAATCAAGCTCGGCATACTTCGTGACGGCGACCAACGTGACTTCGTCGGGCGCGCGGCCTGCACGGGCGCAGGCGGTATCAATTCGCTCTCGAACGCGATTCAGATTGGACTGCAGTGTTGAAACGAGGTTCGACGCCATACCCAGCCATCATATATCACGGATCAATCAGTCAAACAGGTAGCTGACCGATTCGTTG
>DASYEA010001223.1:0-3464 GCA_036499265.1 Schlesneria sp.
GCAAAGCTCGCCGCACTCGCCGTTTGAAATTATCTCACCACAACAACATTCCAGCCGTTAATAGCATAACTTGTCGCCTCGGCAGAAGTAGGTGGGCGAGACGGCATCGCGTGACCACTCGAAAGTCGATGCGCAGTGCCACTCGGCCACCATCATCGAGCGGATCATCGCCCCAAAGTAGTAGGCACACTCCGTGTGCCGTGGTTCACGAAACACTCTCCTCGCACTTGCTCACTCTCTTCGCGACAACGTGGCCGGGTTTGGAGCGTCTTCGCCCCGCCGGGGTTACTCGTCTCCGCGGTCCACACGGTGCTTGAAGTCGCGCCCGGTCAATGCTCCCAGGCTTCCGAAGATAACGAATAAGACTCCACCCCCCATCAGCCCGCCAAAGATCACCCCGACATTTCCCTTGGCAGAGACAGCGGTCAACGCCACGCCGATCACCGCCATCACCGCACCGATGCCACACTTGCTCAGTCCGCGAATCCGATTTCTGCGGCAAGCCACCCGGTCAGGCTCTTCTCCAATGCAGGCGATATACAGACCGATCAGCCCAAAAATCAGCATGGGCCAGCAGACCACGACAACCCTCACGAGCACGGGAATGCTGTCTGGCCATTCGTAGAACACGAATCGGTGGATCGCATAGATCAACGTCGCGAGAAAGACCAGCAGCCCTGTCCCCCGGACCACTCGATCCCCGCTAACCATTGAGGCCGATTTCTCAGACCGGCGGCCATCTTTCGTTTGCCCGCGACGAGCACGACGCGGCGGCGATGCATACTCATTGTCCTCGCCGGAATCATCGCCGATGGAAGATCCGCCCCCGTCGTCCTCGGTCATAGCGTCCGGAAGCGGCAACTCCTCGCCGCACTCCTTGCAGCATATCGGCTTACTCAGCGTATTTTGAGAGATTCGGTATCGCTTCCCGCAAACGCATCGAATCAGGGCGGGCATCAATTTCTCCAATAACGTCAACAGTCTGAACAAGCTCGATCAAACACCACTTTAGAATAGCAGGCAGGGGAACATCGCTAGCCCAGAAGGCCAGGCTCTGCCTGACGGAACCACGCGACTATCTATTCGCGCTTTCTTGAATTACCCTTCTACTCCGATTCGGCCGCACTACTTCCGAGAACTGCATGCGGGCGTTTCACTTCATCAATCATCGGGCGTCCCTCGGACATGGCTTCCAGAGAATCAAGTAGGCAGCAAGAAGGGTCATGGAGACGACAACGGGTGAGTAGGGAATGACCCCTTATCTCGCCGAATTGAGCTTCCATCGGGTCTCAATACCCCATGTAAAGCCGCATCGAGGTCTCGGAACTGAAACTTCGCACCGGATGGCGCTGCTTGCCAGCGAGTGAACAGGAAGGTGGCCGGCACCGGACCATGTTGGACCAACGGGAAGCCCCCGTTGAACGTCGATCGAAGTTGACCATAAACACAGCTCAGACAAACCGGGCCTTCTGGAAACGCCCCGGCCCCTTCCCCTGCCGCAACACCAGACGATGCGGAACCGCTTGGCGATTCGCAACAGACGACGCCCGGATCAGGTTACAGAGCCCTTATCCAAAGCATGACATTATTAGAGGTAGATCGACCACTCCTTGACTCATCCTACGAGACGCCACCGGACGCGATGTCGCTGAGTTCGCAGGAATTCAGTCTCACATCCAATCCTCTGAATTCTTGCGAACGTCAGCAACGGCTGGGGTCTAGGCTCCATGAGCCTTGCGTTGCCAACACTATTCGCTTGACAAACGGAATCGCCGGGACCAGCATCGACAGAGACATGATCATTCCGTTAATCATTGATTGACGTCTGTTTGTCAGATGGCCGTCATTTTCTCTAAAATTCAGAGGGTTTCTCATGCCACGCCGCGTGAAATCGCATCAGGGATTTACCCTGATTGAACTTCTGGTTGTGATCGCCATTATCGCCGTCCTGATTGCCCTGCTTCTTCCCGCCGTCCAACAAGCGCGCGAAGCTGCTCGACGCACTCAATGCAAATCAAGCCTGAAGCAGATCGGATTGGCGCTCCACAATTACCACGACACTTTTAGCGCACTTCCATCAGGTAATGTTTCCCCGCCGAACGGGCAAGGAAATCGGCGACCATGGACGATTGCGATTCTGCCGAATCTCGACCAGGCCGCTCTGTTCAATAAGTTCGACACCGACTTTGCCGGCGCAGGCGCCGTGACATTGAACGTCTACCGATGCCCGTCCGATACAGTATCCGGTTTGTGGGTCGCATCGAATTATTCCCGTTCTAACTATGTCGGCTGCTTCAGCCCTGACGGAACCATGGTCGACAAAGAAGCGTATACCTCGGGACGCTGGACGTATGACGCGGGCTCGCAATCAAACCCTGCAACGAACAAGGCGATTTTCAATTTCAATACGTCGCGTCAGATGCGAGATGTGACCGACGGAACGTCGAACACCGTTTTCGCCTCCGAACTCATTTCGGGAGCGAGTGGCTCCAATGACCCGCGCGGCGTCTGGGCCTCGGACTGGGGCGAACAGTATGTCCACATGATCGGCCCAAATTCCTCGGCTCCCGACATCATCTGGAGCGCTGTCGGCACTTGGTGTCCGACCCCCAATCCTCCGCAAGCCCCCTGCACGGGGACGGGCACCAGTTGGAGTGAGGAACGCTACGGTGCTCGCAGCCGCCATACAGGTGGAGTCCACACGCTGATGGGTGACGGTGCCGTGCGATTCATCAGCAACAACATTAACATGCCGACATGGGTCGCCCTGGCCAGTATCAGCGGCAGTGAAGTGATAGGTGATTTTTAATGACAGTTCGAATCTCGCGGAATCTGGCAGCCGCCTTTGCCGTATGTGGCTTGATGGCTGGTTGTGGTGCGGCCAAGACAACAGTGCCGATCAGTGGAGTGGTCAAGCTCGATACAAAGCCGCTTGAAAAGGGTCTGATTGAATTTCTTCCTATCGCGCCGACGCCCGGCGCGATGGGAGGCAGCAGCATTGAGAATGGCGCGTATTCAATCCCCGCCGATCACGGACTGCAGATCGGTGGCAAATACACGGTACGCATCACGGCGACTCGTAAGACGGGTCAGCAAGCAGCCAATATCATGGGCAGCGCAGGTGGCGTGATGGATCTCTTCGAGCAATTTTTGCCTGAGGAGTACAACACGCAATCAAAGTTGGAAGCTGCGATCACAGACGCCAGCAAACGCAAGTTCGATTTTGACCTGGTCTCAGAAGCCAAACCGCCGACCCCGTAGAATGCCGACTCTGTAGAATGACGTTCCCCCTCTGAGGCAACGTCTTCAACCTCGACGGGAACATTGTCAACCTGTTGCCGAGTGAACCGTGCTCGAATTTAGTCTCGGCTGCTGCGCCACCGATTCGGTTTTCAGAAAGCCAGTTGAGTAGTGGTCTGTCTATCGTCCGATGTCAGGTAAAGAACTCACGTTGTGGCCTGTTC
>DASYEA010001224.1:0-4527 GCA_036499265.1 Schlesneria sp.
AGAATGCGTGATCTTGCCAGGTTCCTGCGCGGAACTCGGTGTCACAATCGCACACAGACCACCAAACACGGCGAGAAGAGCCAGACAGCGAGCGGACCATCGGCAAGACTTCAGCATTGTTCATCCTAGAAAGAGAATCAGACCTTAAAGCCAGTCATGTACGGCAACGTCGAAGCAGTTTCGCGAACGGCAGCGGCCCCTTCCAGAAGTTGTCCCAGGAAGTCCCATTTGCCGGTGGTCAGTGCGGCTCGCGCACTATCCAGAATTGTGACGGGAACGGTGAGATGTCCGGCCCGAACTTGATGGTTTGCCAGATCGACGGTCACCGGCATCTCGGGTTCGGCTTTGGCAAGAGCGGCCAGCTTCTCGAGATCAGATCGCGAGGCGCAGACGCAGGGGACACCCAATGTCGTGCAGTTGCCAAAGAAGATTTCCGCAAACGATTCGCCAATGATCGCTTCGATGCCCCACCGCATCAAAGCTTGCGGCGCGTGTTCACGAGACGACCCGCAGCCAAAATTACGTCCGGCAATCAACACCGACGCCCCTTGATAATGAGGGTCGTCAAAGGGATGAGTGTGATCCTGCTGACGATCGTCTTCGAACGCGTGTTCGCCCAGCCCGTCGAACGTAACGCATCGCAAAAACCGGGCGGGGATGATGCGATCGGTATCAATATCATCGAGCAACAGCGGAAGGCCAGTGCCTGTCACTTCAGTAATCAACTTCATTTCCAAAACTTTCTATCGATGGCGGGCATGGCCCGAGAATCGTGAACTCAATTGCGAGACGCAAGACAAGCAACTACAGCATCGACCGGACGTCGCTGACGCAGCCATTAATGGCGGCCGCTGCGACCATCGCGGGACTCATCAACAGCGTGCGGCCCGTCGGACTCCCCTGTCGACCCTTAAAGTTGCGGTTGCTGGAGGAAGCGCAGACTTCGCGTCCCTTCAGCTTGTCAGGATTCATCGCCAGGCACATCGAACAGCCCGCAGCACGCCATTCAAACCCGGCGGCTTCGAAGACTTTGTCCAGACCTTCTGAGACAGCTTGATCACTGACCAGCTTCGAACCCGGTACGACCAGAGCCTTCACGCCTGAAGCAACCTTGCGTCCACGAGCTATTGCTGCAGCCTCCCGCAGATCCGAGATACGGCCATTCGTACACGAGCCGATAAACGCGACATTGATCTTCAGGCCTTCGATCGGCTGTTGCTCTTGCAAGTCCATGTAAGCGAAAGCATCGCTGATTCCCTTTTGGTCGTCATTCGAGAACGAGGCCAAAGCGGGAAGTCGCTCTTTCACACCGACAGATTGAGCGGGATTGATGCCCCAAGTGACGGTGGGCTCGATCTCGCTGCCATTGAAGGTAACCTTGTCATCGAAGTCAGCATCAGCGGACGATGCCAGGCTGAGCCACCAGGCGGCGGCTCGATCGAAATCGGCTCCCTGTGGCGCAAATGGTCGCCCTTTGACATAGTCGACCGTTGTCTGGTCCGGATTGATGTAGCCGCAACGAGCTCCTCCTTCGATGCTCATGTTGCAAACGGTCATCCGTTCTTCCATCGACATGCGATCGAAGACTTCCCCTGCGTATTCGTAGGCGTAGCCCACGCCACCTTGAACGCCGAGTTTGCGGATGATGTGCAAGATGACATCTTTGGCGAACACACCGGGGCGCAGCTTGCCGGTCACTTCAATTCGTCGAACTTTCGGACGACTCAACGCCAAAGTCTGCGTTGCCAGCACGTCGGCCACTTGGCTGGTGCCGATTCCAAATGCGATTGAGCCGAATGCGCCGTGCGTGCTCGTGTGACTGTCACCACAGGCGATTGTCATTCCGGGCTGTGTCAGTCCCTGTTCAGGGCCAACGATATGAACGACCCCTTGGCGACTGTCTTTCAGGTCAAACAAACGAACGCCGAAGTCGCGGCAATTCTTTTCGACCGCCGACATCATTTGCTCTGCCAGTTCGTCCGCGAATGGCCGCAATTGAACGTCTGTCGGAACGATATGGTCGACAGTGGCTAACGTTCGCTCGGGAAACAGCACTGTCAGGTTGCGGTCTCGCAGGATCGAAAAGGCCTGCGGGCTGGTCACTTCGTGAATCAGGTGCAGCCCAATAAACAGTTGCGTCTGCCCCGACCCCAATGTGCGGACAGTGTGAAGATCCCAAACCTTGTTGAATAAATTGCGCCGATCGGTCATGTCAAAATCCAAGTGTTAAAAACGCCAGACACGGTGAGGAGAAATTGTAACAAGCTCGAGGAGTGAATCGAATCGAATCCTCCTTGTTTTGCTGGCAGCGGTCGCTGCGGGAGCCTCGATCAATATAATCGGAGTATCTTCTGCCAAGACAAGAGGTTGCGATTTGAGGTTCACGCTATTACCGGCAACATCGCCATTTTCCACCAGACTTCTTTGACGAGCAGGCGATTTGTGAGCCATTTGGATGTGACGCAATCTGTCTTCGATGAAATCGATTATTCCGGTCGACCCCGACTTCGTAACCTATCGAGCCATTGCAGCGATGATGGGAAGTGACTTAGTGTGATGTTCTCGATGGCGCGTGGTATTCTTGAGAGGCTGGTTTTTAGCATCTCACGTCCCGCGATCCACTATTTGAGATTCTCTTCCTGATGCAAGCAATTTTCGGATGTGCAGTTCAGCCACAAATAGCGGACTGCAACTGGGGAGTCGGATCGACTTCGTGGAAGCGTAATCAAAGTTTGGCGCGCTCTATGACGAGGCCAACCGTGAATAAGGATTTTTCTCCAACTCAGAAGGAGCGGGATCAATGGGTCTAGTTCTCGCCAGCACCTCGCCGTACCGCAAGGTTCTGCTCGACCGACTTGGCCTGCCGTTCTCACAGGCTTCGCCGAAGTGCGATGAAGATGCGTTTAAGGCCCAGCGATCATTGGGTGCTGCGGGGCTGGCGCGGCTGCTGGCTACGGAAAAGGTCAACAGCCTGATTTCACAATATTCACTCGACACAATCATTGGTGGCGATCAGGTCGTCGATCTCGACGGCATGATTCTCGGCAAACCGACAACCATTGAAGCTGCGATTGACCAGTTGATCGAACTGTCTGGACGATCCCACCGTCTGGCGACCGCCGTTGCCGTCTGGGACGAAGGACGCCTGAACACGCACGTCGATATCACAACGCTGACGATGCGAACGCTCGAACTGTCCGCAATCAGGCGTTACGTCGAAGCCGATCAACCGTTGGATTGTGCGGGGTCATACAAGCTGGAATCTCGCGGAATCTCGCTGTTCGAACGAATCGAAACCGCCGACTACACGGCGATCATCGGACTGCCACTGATGGCGCTGACTTCAATGCTGCGGGGTGTCGGTTACGTGATTCCATAAAACTTCGAGTTTCTCGCTTTTCAATCAAGATTTGCTCCTAGAATTATGAGGGTGGCATCTCCATTCGAAGAAAGAGAGCTTCATCATGAGCGTCACAATCCGGCGAATTCTGTTCGCCACTGACTTCAGTGAACCGGCGCGAGGGGCTCAGCAATACGCCATCACGATGGCAGAGAATTTCTCGGCAGAACTACACGCACTGCACGTTGTGCCTGAAATTATTCTGCCCGCCACAGATTCGTATACCGCCTGGACGTTACCCGAGGGAGGAATGAAGGCGCAACTGGATGCAGCCGGACGGCAACTCCAGAAGGAGATCGGCTCGGTGGCGGCAACGCAGCAGGTCGTCGTTGGGTTTCCGATCGAAGAGATCATGAAATATGCGACCGATCACGAAATCGATTTGATCGTCGTGGGGACTCACGGACATACCGGTTTAGCCCATCTGCTGATGGGAAGCGTGGCCGAGAAGTTAGTCCGATTGTCCACTTGTCCAGTGCTGACTGTTCATCCCAAGGGATACCCATTCCTCGTCCCGAAGGCACCGGCGTGAGAGCTGTCTGGTATCCATCGAATTCGGATCGCTGGAAGGTGAATCGGGAATTCGCTCCGAGTATCAAGGTGATCATTTCTCGCTCAGACCAGAGAACTGTTTTCACAGAGGTGCGCATTATCCCCGCGATGAATGGGATAAAACCTGGAATTTGTCGCTGCGGCACGTCGGCTGCTTCGTAGAAACGTTGATCAAAGACGCGGCTCGTGACCTCTGGTCGTCATTAAAGTCAATCGTGGGATTATGGTTGGCGGATACCCGGCGTTAGAATATCGCGTAGCCTCTACAACTGTCATCTTTTGAAAGGACCCCACATGAGCGATCCTCAAGATCTTGTCTGTGTTTACAACGCGACGAATGCCACGAAGGCCGAGTTGGTTCGTACACTTCTTGAATCCGAGGGAATCCGCGCCGTCACCGGGGACACTTCGAATCCGTTTCCGGGAATTTCGATCGCTCCGATCGAAGTCTATGTCCAACGAACGGACGAAGCGGCTGCACTGGACATCGTGGAGACAATTAACGAGGGCGATGTCCAACAGGAAACAGATACGCAGCTAGAAGATACGGACGACGAAATTCCGACCCCTCTCGA
>DASYEA010001225.1:0-4694 GCA_036499265.1 Schlesneria sp.
AATCCTAAGCAGTTGAATATGCTCGGTCGACTAAGTCGGGCTTTACAAGCGGGTAACTATCGCAGGGCGGACGGCAAACACGTCGACAAGCTCAATCACGCCATCGAGTGGTTGTTTGATCAGGTCGCGATTCAGGTCGAACCGTCGGACGTCTCAGAACGACATTGAGACTCATCTCCCACCAATTTTTAGAAGGATAGATAGGTATGCATTTTCAGATGTGGTTTCCGGGGGCAACCGGGAATGCCAGAGCAGTTTTGGAAGCCGCGGGCCTCGCAGACTTCGCTGAAGGCTGTCGCGAATCAATCGCCAAGTTCACTGATGAGCGTCAGGGATTGCTGATCAGCTGGACTGGCGACGCTGGGTATTCCCCAGACCGCCAAAAATGGTTACCGCTCAAGGATCCCGATGGCCCTCAAATCGGATATTGGACCGATAGCCCCTGCACTCCAGCCGACCTGCAGCGTCGATATCTGTTGACCGGCTTTCCAATCCCGCTCGGGACTTCTGGCGAGTGGATTGTTCCAAGAGCGAAGGACTTACCGGCGTATCTTCGACTGGTGAATAATCTTTGGGAATCGATCCGCAAACCTGAGTTCGATGAGTTCTGGCATCGCGCGGCGGTTTGGTATCGCAGGTTCATGACCGCCGATCTCGATCTCGAGCAGATGGCAGAGTGCGAGGATCTGGATCCTGATGTCTTACTCAGCGAGTGGTGTGACTTCTGTGTTTACGCCTTGCGACAGAACTATCGGATCCTTCCGCAGATCGCTTCAGAACTCGACCTGTTGGACACAACGACGCTGATCAAGATTACTTGGGCGATCGTGGACAGCATGGACATCCCTGCCGAATCGGATTTGACCCCCAGTATTTCCGGCTGAACTGCTTTGTCTCGCGAGCAAATGACGGACTCTCATCATGACGAATAATATCAATATCACCTGGACTTCCGACCAGCGTCAGCTGATGGCCGACATGCAGAAGCGGCAATTGATGGTGGAGAAGGATCTCCTGGGGCTAAAGAAAACGGCCGACGCCGGCAAGCTGGCGGGAACAACGCTGACGAGCAGCTATCGAGAGGCCAACAAAGAGATTGAGCGGCTCGGCCGTGTTGCGACAACCAGTTTTAAGCAGCCTGTCAGTGCGATTGATAAGCACTTGGATCGGATGAAGGAACTTCGTGTCCTCTATCGGATGGGCAAGATCGACGCTGAGCAATTCAATAAGTCCGCATCCGCATCGCTGAAACAGAAGTACTCCGATTCGGGAATGATCAAGGAACTGCAGCTACGAAAGCAGATGAGCGCAGAACTTCATGCGCAACAAGTCCAGCAGCAAGCTAGAGAGCGGGAATCGTCGCGGAACTTTTACACTGAGCGGCAGAGATACTGGGCCGCGGAACGAACGGCTACTGCACAAGATGCCGCCGAGAAGAAATCCGCCGCCGCTTCACTCCGCGCGCAGAAGATTGCCGCCCTTCGCAGTGAGCACGAGGCGCGACGGGCAGCTGCTGAGCAAGTGCGGCGCGGCCTGATGACCGAGCAGCAACTTGCAAGGGAAACATTCATCCAGCGAAGGCAACATCTGACGACTTTGCGGAATGAGCAAGCCATCTCATCATCCGAATTCAGACGTGCGATGCAGCAGGCACGCGACGAAGCGAAAAAGGTTTCGCAGGTCGATATTGCCACGCCTTGGCGCGATGCGATTGGACCGATGGCATCCGTGCTCACCGCGGCCGGGGCAATTAGTACGATAGTTCGACAAGCCGTTGCCGAGATGGAGAACTTGAAGACTGTTCAGCGCAATGCCCTGAACACGACGCTCACCTTCGCAGCGGCCGAAGAACAGGCTCAACAGAGCCTGGATGGAACGCTGTCGCCCGAAGAGCTGAACTCGACTGTCAAACGCATCGCCAAGAAAAACAAGGTCTCTCCCACGGCAATGATGCGCCAGGCGAACGAAGTTTTGGGCGTGAAAGATGATCGAACGACGGCAAAAGAGGCCTTGGATGTCATGGGTGAACTCTCTGAATTCACTCGCTTGAACCCTGATGACGGAGCCGCAGTGGTTAGTGCTGTCCTGGGGCTGAAACAAGCTTTGCCAGAAGCTTCCACGAAAGAACTGTTTGGAATTATCCAACAAGGGAAAATCTCATCGAAAGTCGGTACCACCGCCAAATTTTCACGGAACATTATTCCAGGAGCTTCAGCAAGTCGCGCATATGGTGACACTCCACAACAGTTCATCGGCATGGCCTCAGCGATCGGAGGTCAGATGCAGGATGTTGAAGGGATGCGGACGGGAACTGCGATCGTCGATCTTGAGAAGGACCTGCAGATTCTGTCAGCCGGCGTGGAGTCTGGTTCGCTGGGGGGCGAAAAGATCAAAGGCGGCTTGGGAAGTAACACTCATGAACGGATCAGAGCCATTGCTTACAATCCGAAATTCCGCGGTCTACGCGATCGATTACTAGGAGAGAACGAGGATCCTGAAATCGCGGAGCTGTTTAAGAGCGCCGGTCGGATGACGACAGAATCGAAGTCGTATGGTGCCATCAGGCTGCTCTACCAGGGCGACGTTGCCGCTCACGCCGCGTTGGACGCAAAAATTGCGGAACAAGTCTCAGGCAAAGCGGCGGTAGATCTAGTTCGGAAACAGGAGAAGGCTTTCACCTCGACGCCAGAGCAGGTGACAGCTCGAGCGAATTCGAGAGTAGAAGCTGCGAGTGAAACGGCGAGGCTGAACAATCAGACGGGGGCCAGAGGGGCATTAACCAGGGAAGGGCTAACCAAACTCCTTCAAGATCATGGCCTATCAGACGTCGAACAACTGATTCAATCCATTCGCTTCGAAGGTACGTCGCTTGGCGGGACATCGGCCCCTGCCTCGCAAGCCGCCAGGATTCTCGACGACCGTGCCAAGCAACAAGAGCGTGGATCGATGAATCCAGCATTCGCGGCGGCAATTCCCGGATCTCCCATTGCCGCGTTGATGGCATACGGCGATTTCATGCTGGGTCAGGCTGGTATCAACTCGGGAATCGTGCCACGTCAGGCACCGACACCGGGGCAGCTCGAGACCGCGCAAGCGTTACGAGAAGCTGCCGACGCGATCAGGGATCTAGTCGAAATTGAGAAGACAAAGACCCCAGTGAATGTCCAAGTGATCATGCCTGGTGGCGGTGAGAAGCCCGCTCCGCCACCTGCGGCTGGCCTTCAAAATCGATCCTGACTTTCGCTCTCCAAATTCAAAGGCTGAATTCGATGCCGACTAGCTCTCCTGCTTCGCCCTATGGTCAACTCTCCCAGCCTGCAGTCAAGTTTGAGGTCTGGATGGGGGACGAGGATGGCAACCCTCCGAGCAAACATCCTGCTGGCGATGGGAAGCCGACGGGGTTTCGGCCGGATCTCTTTCCGGTGACAGCGTCTCAAATGGCCGGTTCCAGTCGAGACGATGTCCTCATCATACAAACAATGCTGCCCGAGCCGATGCTCGACGATAGCCTGGATCGGTACTTGAATCGGCAGGTCGAAGTTTGGGCAATGGCCCCGGGGGCTCCCGAGGTGTTGATTTCATGGGGTGCGATTTGTCGCAAACCTGTTCTTGTGGATGGCAGCACCGATACCTATTCGTTTGAAGCTCGAATCGGTGATGATCATTTCGGCAATAAGTTGGAAACGGTACCGATCTGGGATCCAAAGGCCGATGGCGGCACAGCCGGCCGTCTCGACGTGATGTGGCCGTTGGTCTTCAATCCCGAGATCGACGGTATCATCGAGCCGAATATGAGCGACCATGTCGATCAGTCCAACAAATGGCACTATCTGCTTGATCCTGAATCGATGAGGTCACAGGCATCGCGAAACTTGCAGTCGCACCTGGCTTCATATTGGAAACTGTCAGATGCAGTTCTGTCGCTCTGTTGGTGGCTGAACCCTGATCAGGCGAATATCAGGAACGTCACGCAAGCGGACGTCAAAGGGGCGTTCTCCGCACGGGACGACCTTCTCAAGAATGTCGAGATTCCGATAGGCACTTCGTTACCGGAGGCATTGGACCTGCTGCTGACACCGCTGGAATACGGGTGGTATTTGATTTATACGTTGGACCAGAATCAACAGCGGCAGTCGACAGTTCGATTCTATCAGCGCGGAAAAGGACAGTTTCGCCAGATCCTAATGCAACGTCCTGGCAGCATTCGAGACATCCGCAAAACTCAGGTCGTTGCGTTTGACACAGTCGTCAGTAACGTTGACCTGGTGAACCGTGTGATCGTCTATGGTGATGTGCAGAAGCGGGAAGTGACCGTCAACTTGGTAAAGGGTTGGGCTCCTCAATACGATTCGAAGCGGCTCAGCGATTTGAAAGAGGGATCCCTATTCGCGAAAGATCATCCCGAAGTCGGTCGCAAATGGGTTTGGAACGAGGCGGGAGACTACATTGGCCTACGCCCAGAAATCACCTCCGCTGCGGTACTGACTGGCGTATTTCCTGACACGCTGGCGATCCGTCGCCGGAAGTTTCTAAGGTGTTTGAGCCTGCATGTGGCTGCAGACGATCACGAATCGAACGGCTACTGGGTTGAATGGTACAACAAAAATGCGAAGGGAGCAGTCTCTTATACCAACCGGATGGATCCGGGATGGGAGCGGATAAAGTGGCCGTTCAGCGTTCTCGAAAAAGAGTGC
>DASYEA010001226.1:0-5243 GCA_036499265.1 Schlesneria sp.
GGAGTCTTTGGTTTTTCCGGCATTGCCATGATTCTGGCATCGCTGGTGATGGCGGGGCACTCGTGGTCATACGATATGGCGACAAATATTGAGGAATTGACGATCCAGGCGGGTTGGGTCGTGCTGGCGTTTGCTCTGCTGGGTGTCTTCGGCGTAGCCGCAGCGCAATACCTTCCCCAGCTTCCGATGTTTGAAGCCATGATTTTGGGTCCGCCAGGCTCGTCACCAAACGATGAACCACAACTGCGGATCAATGGCGGCAATACCCAGACCTTGATCGAAGGGGAAGCGACACTGGGGCAGCGGGGGGCGACAATTACAATGCTACGCCCGGCCGGCAAGGCGCAATTGGGCGATCGAATTGTCAATGTGATCAGCGAAGGTCCCTTTATTGGGGCCGACGCGGCCATCGAAGTCGTGGAATTAAGCGGCAATCGAATCGTCGTTCGGCAGATCTAGGTGCTGTTGCCAATGACGATTCTGGCGAGTGACTCCCGCGTCGGCATGCGTTCGACTATCATGACAGGACTATGTTTGTAGATCAGGTCACGATTTTCTGTAAAGCTGGCGACGGCGGCAGCGGTTCCGGCAGCTTTCGACGCGAAGCACACGTTCCCCGTGGGGGTCCCGATGGGGGCGACGGTGGACGGGGCGGACACATCATCATCGAGGCCGACGAGAACGTCAGTAGCCTTGTGCATCTGGTTGGCGTTCGCCATTGGGTGGCGTCGGGAGGCGAACCTGGTCACGGGTCGCTGAAAACCGGCCGTGACGGCCAGGATACGATCATTCGCGTCCCCACAGGGACGATCCTGCGCGACCTCAAACGCGGGCACATCTTGAAGGATTTGATCGCTCACGGTGATCAGGTCATCGTCGCAAAAGGCGGCGACGGGGGCAGAGGGAATACCCGCTTCATGAGTTCGACGAATCGAGCTCCGCGTGAGTTCGGCCCCGGCGATCCCGGCGAACAGCGCGACATCGGATTGGAACTGAAGGTCATCGCCGATATGGGGCTGATTGGCAAGCCGAACGCGGGCAAATCGACTTTGCTCAGCCGTTTGTCGCGAGCAACTCCCGAAATTGCGAACTACCCATTCACGACGAAGTATCCGAATCTGGGAATCGTCCGAGTCGGACAAGAACGGCAATTCGTCCTGGCGGACATCCCCGGATTGATCGAAGGGGCTCACGCTGGCGTCGGATTGGGTCACGAGTTTCTGCGGCATGTGGAGCGCACGAAAGCCTTGATTCACCTCGTGGAACCCGCTCCTGATGATCAGACGGATCCAGTCGAAAACTATCTGCAGATTCGCGAAGAACTGCGATTATACGACGAAGAACTCGCTGCACGTCCCGAGATCGTCGTAGTGACAAAGTCGGAATTGACGGATGCCGATGCTGCTGCCGAGTTGCTCGAAGAGCGTATCGGTCGGCCAGTATTAAAGATCAGTGCTGTCACGGGCCGCGGCTTACCGCAACTGCTGCAGGCCACGATCAGGCTGCTCGACGAATTGGATGAACCCCAAGAGTAGTCGCGAAGGTGAGATTCACCTTCGTGGGAGGGTTCGGAGTGAAACGCGATCGAATTCGCCGCGGGTTCAGCCTGATCGAACTTCTGGTCGTAATGGCGCTGATTGCCTCGCTGATTGCGTTTCTGATGCCGGCGGTGCAGCAGGCTCGGGAAGCCGCTCGTCGTTTGCAGTGCCGAAATAATCTACGACAGATCGGCCTGGCGCTGCACAATTACGAAGGGGTGCATGGTTGCCAGCCCTTCAGCAGTCTTGTCATGACCGATGTCGGGAATGAAACGGGATGGGCTTGGGGAACAATGCTGTTGCCGTTCCTTGACCAGTCTCCGCTGTACCTTCAACTGGCGCCCAACGGCAACAACGCTCCGACGGCCCCAAACACGCTGTCAAAAACCGTTTTACCCTTCTACCTGTGTCCGAGCGATTCCAGTGATCACTGGAATCAGCAGATGGGTGGGCACGCCAAATCGAACTACGTGACGATGTACGGCTCCAATCGTGACGACTCGCCGAAAGTCGGGAATGGGATGTTCTTTTTTAACAGCGCGATCAGAGATCGAGACGTCAGTGACGGACTTTCGAACACAATTGCCGCAGGCGAGCGGAGCTGGGATGGAGCGCTTCACCCGAATATGAATGAGTTCACGACTGGCAGCGCGGGCTCGATTTGGATCGCCAATCTCCAGGGTAATTTAAACGACGTAGTCTCCTGGTGCGACCCACAAGGAAGAAATCAGCGCATCAACGGAAGTCACCCAAACTGCTTCAGCAGCCTGCACGTTGGCGGGTGCCACTTTTTGTTCGGCGACGGTTCTGTTCATTATTTGAGCGAGAATATCGACAACAATGGTATTTTTTGCGCGCTGTCAACCAAGGGTGGTGGTGAAATTGTGGGCGAATACTGATGATGACGCAAAACGATACGATTCCATAGTTTGGGTATTCTGTAAGAATCACTAAAAATGGCTTGACCCTCCTATCCGGCAGATTCATTATCTTGAGCAGACGTCCGATGATAAATGTCGTCGTTTGGTCAGGAATCTACCGCTTGTTGAAAGGGCCCAAGCTATGAATCGTAAGAGACTTGAATCCGGTGTTCGGACGGGCGTGGTTGTATTCGCCGCGGTTGTGGGATTATTTGCATCAACTCCAAATGTACATGGAACCGCTGACACGCGCGGGGGAGCCCCCTGCGACGTCAATAAGACGATTGACAGTACATGCGGTGATGCCACTTACCAAAGCGCATGCCTTTACACCTACACCCGATGCTATGCCGTGCCCGGCTGGCGATATATGACCTGTACGTTGAAATCAATGTCGAGTAACGGTTGTGCACGATCTCCGCGTTGTTTTCCCCGAGACGACTGGGCAACCACGGGTGTCTGTAGCCCTAATTACTCAGACAGCAGCACGAATCCACCCGGATACACGGGCAATTCGTCCCCCTCAGCAGCGGTCGGCGGAGCACAAGTTCGAGCCTCTCAGGTTCGCTAAGCTACCTCGCCGAATGCCAGAAGTCCCCAAATTAGAAGAGCTTTCGTCCACAACCGGCGGAAGCTTTTTGCTTTTCTTGGTGGGTCAAGTGCCAAGGATTCATGCCTTGAAAATCGCATTATTCTGGATTGCTTCGATCGCATTTCTGGCCGGCTTTGCGCGGGCTGACGACGGGCTGACACTTGAGCAAGTGTTGGCTCGCTATCAGGCGACTCTGGATCGGTTGCACCGATGTCAAATGACATCATTTGAGCGATGCGCCACGTCCCGTGCAGATGGTGCGGTTCAAACCATGGAAACAACCCGCCTCACCAGTCTTCGCCTTGATGGCGAACGGGTGAACTTGGTGGTACGCGAGACCGCGTTGGATTCGGATGTCGCCAATCGACATTCCAATGAGTTTTGCTATCTACGGGACGGACACGTTCTGCGCATTTACTTTCCGCATGAACAGTACAACGTGCGTCCGCCGTCGGCATCAGCCGTGAATGGGAGGTTGGTCGCCGAAGCCGATGACGAATATTTCGTGGAGTCTGTTTTGGGCGGAGCCGCGATCGCCTTTGGGGTCACCAACTTTCCGAATATCACCCCGCTCGCGAAACTGCTGAGGTCGGGTGCCGATACTCGAGTGACCAGAGATGAGATTGGATACTGTGTCGAAGGGACCTCGAAGGACGGCACCCGTCATCGAGTCTGGTTTGATCCCGATGCCAGCTTTGTAGTCAAGCGGTTGCTGGTGGAGCAGTCCGGTGCGACTCTGAACGACAATCGCTTTCAATATAATCGAAGAGTTCTAACGTCACTCTACGGATTCAGCGATAAGTCCGTGGTCAACAACGTGACCTTCGAAGCACGAACGACGAAGATTGTGCCTTGGAAGGATTCTCACGTCATTGCGGAATTGGAGACGGTCAAATCGATCTCGACTGTCGACGGTGCCAAGGCGATGGAAAACACATCGTATACCTTCACGGATTGGAATCTCGAACCCAATTTTTCAGATCCATCATCGTTCCGGCCCATGATTCCGGTTCCTGAAAGGGTCCGGGTCTCCGTCGAAGACAGGCCTTCGCTGGAGTACGAGTATGTCAATGGGCAAATCCAACTCGCGGTGAACACGGACACAGTGGATAAACTGAAAGATATTCCCATCGTGGTCCGCCGGCCTGCCCAATCTCAAATGCAATGGGTCTGGGGCGTCGTGACCACGATCCTGGGAATGGTCTGGTGGAGGATCAGAGCGAATTCGGGCTGAAGGTTCCCGCAGTCATCTCGAGAATCAACTTGGTGGTCATTCTCACGGAAAGCTGTATGACTTCGCGTTTGTTAAGTGTTTGTGTCGCCGTGTTGATGTCTGCGGCGCTGGGGTCGGTCACCGCTGCCGAAGTGCAGCAGGAAGCCGCCAGTGACATCCCCGATGTCGGTCGAGAAAGTACGACATATTGCGGGATCTATTGCGCCTATGCAGCAATGAATGGTTTGGGAAAGCATATCGACTTCACCAGTCTGCTGGAGACGAAGTATGTCGGGACGATGTACGGAAGCTCCATTCAAGAACTTGAGAAAGCCGTCACCGATAATGGTCTACAGGCGTTGCCGATGATGGGGCTGTCTCGAGCCAACTTGATCTCCGCGACGACGCCGATCGTACTCCATGTGAGTCGGCCCGAGGCCCCCGGTTATTTCGGACACTGGGTGCTGTTCCTCGGGATGGAGGATGGGAAGGCCAAGATCCTGGACGTCCCCCACCGCTCAGAACTGGTTCCCGTCGCCGATGTCTTGGCGAGGTGGGACGGGGTTGGACTTTATATTTCGGACAAGCCGATTTCTCCCTGGCAACTGAAACTGGAATCTGTGTTGACCGGCGAAAACGTCGCCGTCTTTGCGGGATTGCTGCTCCTGACGGCAATCTTGCAGCGACTTTCCGTTCGTCGCCGAAATGGTGGGGTGGTTCCTCGGCCGACTTGGGTGATGGCCCCGTCACTGCTGGTTCTGGCAGGTCTGCTGGCGGTGGCGTGGCACTGTTTATCTCATGACGGATACGCTCAAAACAAGGTGGCGCTCCACACCGTCATCCAGCAGCACCTGCCATCCTTCCTGCCGAAGTTGGGTGTTGCCGAGATGCAGAAAGCGATGCAAGACAGCAAAGTCGTCGTGATCGATGCACGATATCCTCGCGACTACGAAGCGGGGCATCTTCCTGGTGCCATCAAC
>DASYEA010001227.1:0-6940 GCA_036499265.1 Schlesneria sp.
CCGTACTCTGCCCGTGATTGATCTGGACGTCACATCGCCCACGACCATTGAGATGCGGCTGGATGCGCTGCAGCAAATGATCACAGACCTGAGCCGTCGATCGACGCGAGGTCTGGTCGAGATTCCGCCGGAACTGTTCCCTCACTATCTCTCCCTGGTCGAAGCCGATGTCGCCGACGATGTGGCGCGAGAATTGGTTCAGCAACTCAGCCGCCATGCGACATCAGGTCAACTGGCCGACACTTCAGCAACGACCGCTTTGCTGACCGCGTTGATCGAACGACAGATTCCTTGCCGTCATGCGATCACTCCGGTCACCGGGCGACGGCAGATCGCAATGATGGTGGGACCGACGGGTGTCGGTAAGACGACGACTCTCGCGAAACTGGCGGGACGATTCGGTCTGCAGCAGGACTGTCGTCTCGGCCTGATCACGGTGGATACCTACCGAGTTGCCGCGGTCGAACAACTTCGCACCTATGCCGAAATCATCGATCTGCCGATGCGAATCGTGACGAGCCCCGCTGAGATGCAAGACGCTCTCGATGCCTTCGCCGACTGTGATCTGGTGCTGATCGATACGGCAGGGCGCAGTCCTCATGATGATCGTCGATTGGCCGAACTCAACGAATTGATCGCGGTTGCCAAGCCCGATCATGTTTATCTGGTTCTCAGCCTGGCATCCGGTGCAAGTTCATTGCGTGCTGCCGCAGACCGTTTTGCGGCCGTGTCGCCGACGGCCGTTGTGTTCACCAAACTGGACGAAACGGCGGGTTGCGGCGGGTTGCTGTCGGCCAGCCGTGAGATCGGACTTCCTATTTCGTATTTCGCGACCGGACAAGAAGTCCCACGTGACATCGAGCCCGCCGACTCTTGTCGAGCCGCTCGGTTGATCATGGGACTCGACACTGTCCACCAGACAAATCACTAGTTCTTCCCTGATTGCATCGCTAATTCCTTTTGCTCTCCAGACTTGATTGCAGACCCTTGCTGACCACTCCCCATCACAATAGTTCGATCAGCGATCAGGCTCGCGAATTGCGCATCCTGGCCGCACTGCGTCGTGGCGACATCTGTCAGTTCGCTGACAAGCCGTCGCAGACCTGTCGGTCGGTCGTCGTCGTCAGTGGTAAGGGTGGGGTCGGTAAGAGTGTCATCGCGTTCAATCTGGCTGCGACGCTCGCTCGGCAGAATAAAGCCGTCGGGATGCTGGATATCAGTGACGGAACCGGCAGCCTGGGTCTGCTGGGGAATCAAAACGGATATTGGAATCTGGAACACGTGCTGGCGGGCAGTCGGTCACTGCAAGAAATAACGCTCAGCAGTTCCAGTGGCGCACAAATCATTCCCGGCAGCCGACACTTGCTGAACGCGGCAAAGATTCGCACAGCCGCGTGGCGCGAACTGGTTGAGTTCGAACAGCGCCAGGCCTGGTTGATTTCGGACCTCGGTTTCGATGTGGCTCGGGCACGATCCATCGCTGCTGTCGTCGATCACGCTGTGCTGGTCACAAATCCAGAGCCAACTTCGGTCGCCGAAGCCTACGGAACTTTGAAGAGCCTGGCAGTGGCCGGTGTCGCCCGAGTTTCCGTGCTGATCAATCAAGCTGACTCGAACGAACAAGCGGCCCAGATCATGGACCGGCTGCGTCACGCCGCTCGGACTTTCCTGAGCAGTGATATCAGCCTGGCGGGAATCATTCCGTTTGACCCGGTCGTTGCCCAGTCCGTGTTTCGACGTGTTCCGTGGATCGAAGTCGATCCCGGATGCCCGGCGCAACTGGCCATCGAGCAAGTGGCGCTGCGACTGAATCGAACGGTGTCGGGACAGTCTGAAGGATTCTTCGAGCGATTGAATGGACGACCGGCAAGCGATGCCGCTTAACGTGAACAGTTTGATTAGTGCGTTTTAGTAAGAAGTCGGTCCGGTTGCATGATCTTGGAGAAATAAAGTGAATTAACTGAACTTTAACGCTCTGCCCGGTCGATAAAGACTGTGCGGAACTCTGCCCGCGAGGATGGCGTTTTGAACCATCTCAACGGACGGACGACTGCCAGGATGGAACCGAGCATGGCGCGACGAAACGCGTGGCGTTGGGCCTTATTGGCTTTTGTCTTGACGATTGGACGTGGACTGTTTTTGTCGGTGGGCTTCGAAGCCACGGTACAGGCCGCTCTTCTGTCACTGATCGTAGGATACGGTCTGGGACTGTGGTGCGGGGCACTATGGCAAGAAGCATTTGAATGACCGGGACGGAAGTCCCAGCGAGCCGCCGTTAGCGGTAATCATCTGACGGCAACGACGTCATTTCGCAGTGAATGATTCACTGTGGAGCAATGACAACCATGGAGGGTTGGATGGTCACGAGAGTATCCGAAGAAGATATCGCCCAGGTTTGGGCGAATTTCAAATGCGATCAAACGAACCAGTCGTTGCGCAATAAACTGATCGAACGCTTTTTGCCCTTGGTTCGCTACAATGCGGAACGAGTCTGGGCGAAATTGCCGGATGGAGTCGACTTGAACGACTTGATCTCGGCAGGCGTCTTCGGGCTGATCGATGCGATTGAAGCATTCGATCTGGAACGGGGAGTCAAGTTCGAGACGTATTGTGTGCCGCGTATTCGTGGAGCGATGCTCGACGAACTGCGGACGATGGACTGGGTCCCGCGTCTGGTGCGCAGCAAAGCCAGTAAAGTGGAAGCGGCCCGCAAGGAAGCCGAAGCCGAATTCGGACGCCCGCCGACAGACTTGGAAGTCTCTCGGAAAATGGGTGTTCCGGTCGAGGAATACGAAAAGCTCAAGCAAGAAGCCAGTGCGGTCAACCTGGTGAGCTTGAACAAGAAGTGGTACGAGACTGACAGCTACAAGGATGTCCGCGAGATCGATATCATCGAGGACACCAAGGGTGAAGACCCCACACGCTGCATTCAAAAGCGCGATGTGATGAAGCTGGTCACCAAGGGTCTGAACCGCAACGAACGCCTCATCATCATCCTCTACTACTACGAGGAACTGACGATGAAGGAAATCGGCACGACCCTGGGTCTGTCCGAATCGCGAGTCAGCCAGATGCATTCGAGCATCGTGAACCGCCTGAAAGAACAACTCGGCCGCCGCCGTCCCGAGTTCGCTCAGCAGTAAGCTTGAGCACGATTTGAACATCAAAGCCCCGACGAAGAGCCATCTTCGCCGGGGCTTTTTCATTGGTAGCCGCGATCGCGAGCAAAGCGATGCGAGAAGTATTCAGGTGAGCCGCGCTGCGTCAGCACGCGGACCGATGAACACGAAACTCTGAAAGTAGCTAGCGTACTGATGATGCATGATGTCACTTTGCCACCTGCAATTTTCTCGACACTTTCTTGACATTTTCTCGACAGCGGCTAGTCTCACTTTCTGGGAGCTGCTGCATGTTTTCGCCGACGTATCGAATCACGGGAAAAGTCGCCAAAGCATTAATGAGCTTAGAGGCGGACCGTCACCTGGTCGCCACGCTGCCGCTGACGGCGCGAATGCTCGATTCACTGCGACGAACTGCGCGACTGCTCTCGACTCATCTTTCGACGCAGATCGAAGGCAATCGGCTCACGGCCTTGCAAGTAGAAGCGGTGTTCGAAGGCAAGGGGAACCTTCCCGGTCGCGAACGAGACGAGGCTGAGGTTCGTCACTATTTCGCCGCCACGGAGTACGTGGAACGGATCAGCAGCAAGTCCAGCAAGCTGATCGAGAAAGAAGTCTGCACGATTCACTCACTGGTGATGTCCGGCAATTCACAAGCAAGTCGTTATCGCGACGGGCAAAACGTCATTCGCGATTCACGGACAAGCCGAATAGTCTATATGCCGCCCGAATCCAAAGATGTTCCCGCCCTGATGCGCGGAGTGGTACGGTGGATTAGCAGCTCGATCGTCGAAGGCGACATCCCCGTGCCCGTCATCGCGGCTCTGGCGCACTATCAGTTTGCGACGATCCATCCGTACTTCGACGGCAACGGTCGAACGGCCCGGTTATTGACCAACCTGATCCTTCATCGGAACGGCTATGGATTGAACGGCATTTACTCGCTCGAAGAGTATTACGCCGACAACCTGAGTAGCTACTACAGCAGTCTGGCGGTCGGAAATAGCCATAACTATTACCTTGGACGTGCCGAAGCCGACGTGACCCCCTTTGTGGCGTATTTCTGCCTGGGCATGGCAGAGGCATTTGCCACAGTCCGATCACGAGCGGAACTAGCGAGTCGTCACTCTGCATCAGAACAGAGTGCCGTTCTGCGAGGTCTGGGTGCGCAACAACGACGAGCCTTGGGTCTATTCTTGCGATTGAAGGAAGTCACTCGGAACGACGTGGCGAAGTTTTTCAAGCTTCCCGCGCGACAAGCTTACTTGCTCTGTCAACGATGGCTGAAGTCCGGGTTTCTGGTGATCGGAAACCCGTCCACAAAGTCACGAACCTATCGGCTGGCGAAGGATTACGAAACTTTGCTGGTTGCGAAAGACTCGAAATTCTCGGCGAACGACGATTCAGCTAAATCCAGCGTAACAAACGGGTGAATGTTCAATCATCATCACCGGTTTGCGGGACGATTGCGCCATATTGCGCCATCTGGATCTCGGGTCGCTTTTCCAGACCCAGGTCGTAGGCCGCTTCTTTTAATCGGGCAGCGAATGATTTTTCCGATGGTGATTCGACGGTGAAACCGGCTTGGATCATCCGAGGAACTTCGTCACGTGTCGCCCATAGCAACGACTGCTTGACTGGTTCATCGCGGCTCGCTTTGTCTTTCACTTCGGCCAGAATTTTCTTGGCTGTCGTGCCGAGTTTTTCCCCTAGCGAAGCGAGTTCCCCTGGACTGGTGCGTTTCGTCTGGATCTCATCCAGAATCTGCTTGAGCGCCTGGTACCGCTTGATATCCGCTCCGCGGCTCTTCGGTAATACGAACCAACCGGCGATCAGTAACACCGCGACCGCTGCCCCCAGGATCTTGGGCTGCTTCACTGTCTCCATCATGTCTGAGAACCACGTCGAATCCGAAGCCGAAGACCTCTTCTTCGGGTATGACTTCGCGATCGGTGTCGGTGCTGGTCGGCTTGCGTAGGATGAACTCGATGAAGAACCGAATCCGCTGGTCGATGCCATGGGCGATGAATAGCCCATCGGTCGAGGCGGGGTGGCTCGAACTGGCTCTGGCGAGACGGGAGTGTCGTCAGCAGGCGTGTTCATCGAAGGGTTGGAAGCGGCGCGATTTGAAGCGGGAACCGTGTCGAACTCGGGATTCGAACGAGGTTTCGGAGCCGTCGCGGTCACGGCGATCGCTGCGTCCGATTGTCGTCGAGGCGTCGCAGGCTGCGATGCGGTCTGCACTGGCGGAGTCACCTGCTGCGGCTTCATTGCCATGACAGGTACAACTGGCGGCGCGGCCGCTGCCGCCGCAGCTTGAGCTTGAGTCGCTGCCAGATCGCGTTGCTGCTTGGCTTGCATTAGCATCGCGACAGCGTTGAACAATCCTGGCAAATTCGATGCGGGAACATATTGTCCGAACTGACCGTTACGAACGAAGTCCGTCCCCTTCAACTGACCCGCCTTGGCCAGACCGAAGACCTGAGCGAATTCGACGGGGCCAAATTCCACTCCGTTCGACCAACCCCACCAGTGCCGATCGACTTCAGGTTTTGCAGACCAGGCGACCAATGCTTGCGACTGCTGTTCGGCTGCTTGGTACGTCGCTTCAGCCTGTGCCAGAATCGTTTCTGCGACCTTGGCTTTGGCATCTTCGTAGGCGGCTCGGTAAGTCGCTTCCAGGTCGGGTTCGGGAAGAGCCTGAGGAGCCACGACGATTTCGGGAGGTTGCCGATCAAGCGGTCGGTTCACCGGGGTCGGCGTAATCGTTTTCTCAACTGGCTTATAGGGGAGGGCAGCCATTAAGCGGCCAATGGAACCGACCCGTCGCCACTTGCCCTGCGCCCCAAGCTTCACCTGATCATCGGCGCTGATCTGTTCCTGCTCGGCAAACGTCAACAGCTCGTCGAAGGTGATCGGACCCAGCTCCTGACCACCCATCTCATAATACCAGTCATCGTTACTGGTGGTGGTTGAGATCTCGATATCGCTCATCGTCATCGTTGCGATGTTCGAATTGGTGCGACGCTCGCTGGTCGACAGACCCAGTTCATCAACGGTGGCAGCGGCCACCCAGTCGGACGAGCCTGAACGAACGTCATCCAAGGCCCGGATCGTGCCGCTGTCAGCCAGCTCACGCAATTTTTCCAGCGGCATTGGCCCGACAACTTGACCGAACACCCGATAGAACCATTGATCTGCCATTGGCAAGTTCCTTCAACTATCGCTTGACCACACTCGACGGCCCCTCGACGACGACAGCCATCGACGAACTGGAGTGGAACAAACGTATTACTAACGAGAGCAGGGCTCGATGGAATATCAAGCACCACGCTCAAGGGGCGGGATTTCAAGCTGGCTAAATCTGGCTGGCAAGTTGAGACTGAGTCTCAATACGACAAATGGTAGTCGATCAACATTGCCATAGCAATAGAGCGTAACTCCCCATTTCGCACCGAAGTCGTCAGGGCCGGTGTCCTGTTTCGTGAGGCGTAACGTGATTTTGCAAATGATGTTATGTGCGATTCGGTACTGGGTTGGGGTCTGCTGAGTAGGGCCCGAAAGCTTGCGACGATCTAAGATCCCGATGAGTCAGCTTGCCTTCATTCGGCTGGTTCAGAGTCACCATTCTTGAAAATCGATACGCTCGGGCACCCCTTTTTGAATTCGGCGATCCCCTCATCGGTGATCCGGGTACCTGACAGGGTGAGCATTCTTAAGTTGGCCAATTTCGCCACTTCTCGCAGTCCCCGATCGGTGACCGCCTCCTTTTCGATCGCCAGATACAACAGGACAGAGCATTCTGAAAGCTGCGCGAGTCC
>DASYEA010001228.1:0-2566 GCA_036499265.1 Schlesneria sp.
ATCGTTCCCGCGGCACTCGAGATGATGGATCAGGGGATTGTCAGCGCCCTCGAACAGGCGTTCCATTTTGGCTTCCCTTTGGATGCAGGGGCCGTGCTGTTGATCGAAGTTGACGGATTAGAAGTCGCCGTGGACGATGAAGCTCAGCGGATCATCGCGCTCTGTAACCAAACTGGCGCGCGAGAAGTACGCCAGGCCAACACCCCTAAAGAGCGAATGCTGCTGTGGAAGTGCCGCAAGCAGGCTTTCGGTGCGATCGGGAGACTGAGCCCCAGCTATTGCACCCAAGACGGCGTCGTCCCTCGAACGAAGCTGCCCGAGATCCTGGAATTCATCACCGCGTGCGGTCTCCGGCATGACCTGCGAATCGTCAATGTCTTTCACGCTGGTGATGGAAACATTCACCCGATCCTGCTGTTCGATGAACGCAATGCCGAGCAGGTTGCTCGGGTGCTGTTGGCCAGCGACGAGATCCTCGGGAAGTGCATCGAACTGGGAGGCAGCGTCACGGGAGAGCACGGCATCGGTGTCGAAAAGATCAGTTTCATGAACAAGCTCTTCTCGCCCGAAGACCTCGCAGTGATGGGTTTGATTCGAGACTGCTTTAATCCCAAGGGGCTATGCAGTCCCGGCAAGATGCTGCCGACCTCGGCAGGCTGTGGTAATGAACATGTCCCCAAGGTCAAACCGGGCCGACGCGCTGCCATGTAACGGCTATTCGTTCCAATCGCTTTTTCAATGGACATAGATCGCAAGTCGAAGGAATTACGGGTTGAGCCCTTTAGAATTTACCCCCGCGACGCAGTTAGAGCTGTCGCGATTCGTGGCAGAGAATGCTCAAATCGAACGGCGGACGCTGTGTCCGGTCGGTGGACGCACGGCGCTGCACTTCGGATTCTCGGCACCCGAACCCGGCGTGCTGGTCTCGATGTCGCAACTGAACCGGCTGGTCGACTATCCCGCTCGCGATATGACAATCACAGTCGAAGCGGGAATGAGAATCATCGATCTGCAACGAACGCTGGCCGAGCAGCGTCAGCAATTGCCGATCGACATTGCTCAATCAGAGCGAGCGACCGTCGGAGGAGCCCTCGCGACGAATACCAGTGGCCCGCGCCGATTCGGGCATGGAACGTTTCGCGACTATGTCATCGGAATTTCCGCCATCGATGCCCTGGGGCGGCTGTACAAAGCCGGTGGTCGCGTCGTCAAGAATGTGGCGGGCTACGATATCTGCAAATTGCTGGTCGGCTCGCGAGGGACACTGGGGATCGTCACTCAGGTGACGCTCAAATTACGTCCGCTGCCGGAGACGTCGGCGCAGCTCTGGATGACAGTCGATTCCTTCACCGAGATCGAAGATCGACTGCAGAAGTTGTTGACTTCCCAAGCTCGTCCCAACGCCGTGGAGGTGCTGAACCCTGCTGCGGCCGCGTTGATCGTCGCGTCAGCTCGTTGCGAACTTCCCACCAATGCGCCTGTGCTCTGTGTAGGGGTCGAAGGTTCCCGCCGTGAAGTGGAGTGGCAGTTGGAGATGTTGACTCAGGAGCTGACCTCGATCGGCGTTCAGGAGTGCAGACAGATCCGCGATCACAATGCCGACCGGATCTGGGAATCGTTGACGGATTTCCAGACCTGTGCCGACGATCCGCTGACGTTTGAAGCGAACTTGCGACCGTCGCAGTGCATGGCGTTTGCCGAGCGAGCGACTCAGCTTGGAGTGGCAGTCCAAGTTCATGCGGGGAATGGCTTAGTCATTGGTCAACTGCTGGATGAGGCCGCCACGATTGACCACTCCACGGCGATCTTGAATGAACTGCGGCCGCTCGCCAGGTCACAAGGGGGTAACCTAGTAGTGCTGCATTGCGATGCGGAGTGGAAAGCTCGGATGCCGATGTGTGGCGATGCCGAGCATTCCTGGCCGTTGATGAAGCAACTGAAGCGCAAGCTGGATCCGCAAGGTTTGCTGAATCCCGGCCGTTTCGTGGACGGTGCCGTCACGGCGTGAGATTGCATCGCGTTTGAAGTCAGTAATCCATCCACATCCCGGCACCAGCCAGCGTTTCCCGTTTCCCGGCAAACTCCCACTGCATGGCGGGGCCTTTGTAGTATTGGACCCCCAGTCGATAGGTATGATTTGAATAACCACGCCATTGCCATCCGGCAGTGATGTTCACGCTGGTGATATATCCAAAGTCCTGCCGAGTGTGACCGTTGATCGCCGCGAATGGGGCACCGAGCAAGCCGAAGACCATCGGGCTGTACTGAATACCGTATTGCAATTCCAGCGGCTCGGCACCGTCTTCGTGATTGGCCGCATAAGCGATTTCCCCATAGGCCTGAGCGTCAGGAGTCAGATGCCGCGTATAACCGACGATGAGCGAATCACGAACATAGTTCAGGCGGTCATAGCCTGGATTTCGCAGCAAGAACTCGTCTCCCAAGTGGGAACTCAAGTGATAGTACCCCGCCTTATAGGCATTCGGACCATAACGCCACGTCGACAGAAAGCCGGCGCGGAAGTCGCATGCCTCCAAGTCATCGTTGTGAGACATATCCACCCGCG
>DASYEA010001229.1:0-4309 GCA_036499265.1 Schlesneria sp.
AGCGAGTCAGCGGATGCGAGTGCGAACGCTCGACCAGCGCCACCTTGTCGCAAGTGCTGCTGCTGTCGAACTCAGACGAAGTCGAACAGAAGCTGCAGAACGGCAATGCTCGCATCGCCAAGATGTTCGAAGCGAAACGCTCTACCCCTCAAATGATTGAAGAGCTATACCTTGCCGCGTTTTCTCGATACCCGACACCAGCAGAAATCTTCAACTCGGCCAACTACATCAGCGTCGATACCGAGCCCCGTAAGGCTGTTGAAGACTTGCTGTGGTCGCTGTTGAATTCTCGCGAATTCTTGTTTACTCACTGATTGAAAATCCACGCTCGCTCGAAGCGGAGTTAGATCATGTTCGATATCCTTGGTTCCACCAATCGTAGCTGCGATGGCGTTTCGCGACGGAACTTCCTGAGAGTCGGCGGCTTGGCCGTCGGCGGACTGACGTTGCCCAACCTCCTTCGCAGCGAAGCAGTCGCGAAAGAAGCAGGGACATCAGCCAAGCGCAAGGCAGTGATCCTGGTTTGGCAAGCGGGCGGCCCTAGCCACCTCGACATGTACGACCTGAAGCCGACCGCTCCCGCCGAATATCGGGGTGAGTTCAAGCCGATTCCAACCAATGTCTCTGGCATCGAGATCAGCGAGCATCTGCCAATGCAGGCCGCCATGTTCGACAAGTTCTCGGTCGTTCGCTCGGCGTTCCACACCAACGCCGGACACGGCATGGGTGCTCAGTGGATGCTGACCGGCTACCAGCCAACGATTGAAGTGAACGACAATATCTATCCGTCGTGCGGGTCGATCGTCGCGGCATTGCGTGGACCGAATGAACCCGGCATGCCCGCTTACTGCAACGTCCCCAATCGCCTCGACCTCGGCAAGGCCGCGTACCTGGGTGCGTCGTACAACCCGTTCTCACCGGACAGCGATCCGAATTCGCAGGGCTTCCAGGTTCGCAACATGAAGTTGCCCGGCAACCTGACATTGAACCGCCTCGAACGCCGCCAGCAGTTGCTTGGCCAGGTCGACACGATCCGCCGCGACATCGACACCAAAGGCGACATCACGGGACTCGACAAGTTCTATCACGATGCCTTCGAGATGGTGACAAACGAGAAGGCGCTGCGAGCGTTCGATATCCACAAAGAAGACCCCAAGCTGCGTGAGAAATACGGCCGCAACGATCTGGGTCAAAGCTGTCTGCTCGCTCGCCGACTGGTCGAATCGGGTGTGACCTACATCACCGTGCAAGCGGGGGGCGGCTGGGACACTCATGCCAACAACTTCGCCGAACAGAAGAACCGCCTGCTGCCCCAATTCGACCGAGCTGTCGCCGCCCTCGTTGACGATCTGTTTGTCCGCGGACTGCAGGAAGAAGTGCTGGTGATGGCGATGGGCGAGTTCGGACGTACGCCACGCATCAATCCGCAAGCCGGCCGCGATCACTGGCCCGGTGCAATGAGCGTCCTGTTCGCCGGTGGGGGATTGAGGATGGGTCAGGCGATCGGCACGACCGATTCCAAAGCCGAGTACCCCACAAGCAAACCCTATACGCCAGGCTGTGTTCTCTCCACGATGTATCACACGCTGGGAATCGATCATCAACACGTGTTCTACGACAACGGCCGCCGACCGATGCCGGTCTTGAGCGAAGGTCAACCGATCACCGAACTGGTGGGATAGAACCAAGTAAGGCGTGTGAAGTCTTCGGAACACGCCATCGGAGGCTCAAATCACATTCGTGGTGCGTTTCGAAGACTGCACGCACCCTACTGCGAACAGGCCGCGATCTCAGCTCCATGAGATTGCGGCCTTTTGCTTTTGAGAACGACAATTGCGTCGTGCTTCACCTCGCTCAGTTTGCGGAGTCTTCAGTCGCCGACGTATCATTCGACTCCTACTTCGCACAAAATTCGCAGCCACGATCAAAGCTCATTCACGGAAGTTGATGGTCATGCACAACACTTGGATACATCGTCCGCTGGTCTTCACCCTGATGCTGGTGGCAAGCCATTTCGCGGCTGCCGCAGATCAACCACCCGTTGCCGACGCGAAATCGATCGAGTCCGGGCAGCGAGTGCTGACGTGCGGGAACAGCTTTCATGCGTGGTTCGTGGCTCCCATTCTGAAAGATATGGCTCAGGGGGCCGGAATCGAAGGACATGAAATTGTCGCCGAATCGAAGATCGGGGGTTCGAGGGCGATTCAGCATTGGAACGTTCCCGACGACAAGAATCAGGCAAAGACAGCCTTGCGCGAAGGGAAGGTCGATGTCCTGACGTTGGCCTGCATGCTGGAACCAGACGAGGGCATTGAAAACTTCGCCCGATTGGGACTGGAGCATAACCCCAACTTTCGCGTCAGCCTGCAGGAGTTCTGGATTCCATTCGACAAGTTCGAATGGCCATTCCAAGGCAATCAAGATTCCGTCGACTTCAATGCGGCCACATCGCAGAAGCTACAAGATCTGCATCGCCCGTACTTCAAATCGATGGATGACTACGTCCGCAAGCTGAACACTCAACTGGGCAAACAAGTCGTGTTCGTCGCGCCAGTCGGACAGGCCGTCGTCGCGCTGCGAGAAAAAGTGATGGCGGGCAAAGTGCCGGGGATCAAAGATCAGGCGGAATTGTTCACCGACAAGCTGGGCCATCCTCAGCATACAGTCGAGGCATTAGTCAGCTATGTTCACTTTGCCGTCGTCTATCGTCGATCACCGGTTGGGCTACCGATACCGGCGGTGCTCAAACGAGGAAGTCATCCGCAGTGGGATGATAAGCTCAATCTGACATTGCAGGAAATCGCTTGGCAGGCCGTGGTTGAGCATCCGTTGAGTGGGCTCTCCGATAAACCGGTCGAGTCATTCACCGGAGAAAAGACCTCGTGGCATGGCTTTGATCGTTACGACTTCCTGATGGACGATCAGACCTTCGCGATCGAACCGCACAAAGCCGGTCCAGACGAGCGCGACGGAATCAATGGCCAGGTCAAAGGGAAACTGCGTTGCGTCGTCGTCGCTCCCAAGCAAGCGGCCGAGGGAAAGCCATGGTCGTGGCAGGGCTATTACTTCAACCATGAACCGCAAGCCGAAGTCGAACTACTGAAGCGTGGCTTTCACATTGGCTACGTCTTTTCCGACACGGGCAAATCGTGGGAAGCGTGGTACGACTTCCTGACGCAGAAATACGGCCTGTCGAAAAAGCCGTCGTTCGTCGGGATGAGTCGCGGTGGTCGTAACGCCTTCACGTGGGCCACGACCAATCCTGACAAGGTCTCCTGCCTGTATGTCGACAATCCCGCGATTAGTCGCGAGAGCCTGATGAAGCTGGGCGCGATGGTTGAGCATGACATTCCGGTGCTAGATATCTGCGGCAGCCTCGACCCGATCCTGGGCAATCACACGTTGCCCTTTGAGAGCCACTACCAGCAACTGGGCGGTCGAGTCAACGTGATGATCAAAGATGGGGCCGCTCATCATCCCCACAGCTTGCGCGACCCATCGATCATCGCCGACTTTGTTGAAGGAAGCTTAAAACCAGCTCGCGGTGCTGCTCCCAAGTTCGCAGGCTCCAAGTTCACTCGATCATCGTTCTACGGAACAGAGAACTCGTATCGGCACTTCCCCAAGGAAGGACAGTACATCTCGTGTCGCGGGCCCTGGTTCTCGGGCGCCTACGATCGCTACGAATTCCGCGTCGACGGTATTCGTGGAGCCGTCTCGATAATCGCTCCGGCCAAGGCTGCATCCGGAACCCCATGGGTCTATCGCCCCGACTTTGTTACGCGAGACGCCTTCGTTGACATCGATCTGCTCGGCAAAGGATTTCACATCGTGGTCGGCCCCGTACCGACCGACACCAATGGTCCGCTGCTCGATCAATGGAACACGGTCTACAAATACCTGGTCGATCACGGCTTCTCAGCGAAACCTGTACTGGAGGGTTCCGGAGGAGCCGCGGGCGACGCGTATGCGTGGGCGATCGCGAACCCCGACAAAGTCAGTTGCATCTATGCCGAAAACCCGATTCTGCACAACAGCATGACGAAGGAACAACCGCTCGATCATCTGGCCCCGCTGGCCAAAGCAGGTGTCCCCATCCTGCACGTCTGTGGGACAGTCGACCCGTCATTCGAAACTCAATCAAAGGTCGCCGAGCAGCGTTACAAAGAATTGAACGGACCAATCACCGTGATCGAACAATCCGGCGCGGGGCATTTTCCGCTGGCACCGAAAGACCGAACGCCGGTCGTCGATTTCATCCTCAAGGCAACTCACGCCTCTGAGTGACGACGATGACGGACGAACGCGG
>DASYEA010001230.1:0-4400 GCA_036499265.1 Schlesneria sp.
CGCTGGTGTGGCGTGCGGTGCGTTTGTTTGTCGGGATCACATCGCACCGAGCTTGCGACCGGGGATGCACGCCAGCACTTTTGGTGGTAATCCGCTGGCGATGGCGGCCGGGATCGCGACCATTCAGACGATCGAAGAGGACGGATTGCTGGACAATTGCCGACGGATGGCGGACCGGTTCCGTCAGCACTTCACCAAGCTGCGAGAAGAGTTGCCGATCATCAAGGACCTGCGAATTCGCGGCATGATGGTGGGTGTCGAACTGGCGATCCCGGCGACTCCGGCCGTGGCCAAATGTATGGAGCGGGGTGTCTTGATCAACGCGACGCATGACACTGTCGTTCGCTTGCTGCCACCGCTGAACATCACGGCAGAACAGGTTGACGAAGGCTGTGAAGTGATTGCGACCGTGCTGAGAGAAATGGCTAGCGAAGCCTGATGACTGCGTGAGTAAGAGCCAGGCGACTGGGTGCCAATCGAATTTGAAGCTGGAAAGTTGACGAAATGAATCGCCGCGACCTGAGACCGCCGTCTAGCAGGGCCTTCGCGACTCACCTTGGTGAGCGTTGTGAAGGCCATTGCCGTGCGGGCCGCCGCTATCTGGATTGATAGCGACAAATCGATTTATTTCTAAAAGCTGATTGGACTGAGTTGTCATGCGTCATTTGAATTCGCTGCTGGACATGAGCCCAGCCGATGTGGAAACCATTTTCAAAACCTCCCACGAGCTGAAAGCTCGCTCGCTTAAAGGTGATCGCCCGCAAATCCTGAAGGGCCTGATCCTAACCCAGTTGTTCGAGAAGCCGTCGTTACGAACGCGGCTGAGCTTCGACTCGGCCATGATGCAATTGGGCGGAAACAGCTTGTTCCTGACGGCGCTGGAAGCGGGCATCGGTGGGCGTGAAGCGGTGAAGGATGTGGCTCGCGTTGTCGGTGGTTACAGTGATGTGATCACGCTGCGAACGTTCTCGCAGAAGTTGATCGACAACTTCATCGAATTTTCCGGCAAGCCGATCATCAATGGACTGTCCGACGAACGTCATCCCTGCCAGGCTCTGACCGACGTCTTCACGATGCGTGAGGCGTTTGGAGACGTGAAGGGGCAGAAGATTGCGTTCATTGGGGACGGCAACAATGTCGCCAATTCTTTGGCGATCGCAGCGGCCCTCAGTGGTGTCGCGATGTCGGTCTGTGCTCCAGAAGGCTATCGATTGGAAGACGACTTCTTGAAAACGCTCAAGAAGAAGTTCCCCTCGTCGAATGTGACTCAGACGGACGACTTCAAGACGGCCCTGAAAGATGCATCGGTCGTGTACACCGATGTCTGGACCAGCATGGGTCAGGAAGCGGAGGAGTCACAGCGTCGAGATGTGTTTGGCCCCTACCAAGTCAACGCCAAGCTGATGAAGCTGGCTCCCAAGTCAGCCAGATTTATGCATTGCCTGCCAGCCAAGCGAGGCTTGGAAGTGACCGATGGTGTTATCGATGGGCCTCAAAGCATCGCGTTTGAACAAGCCGAGAACCGCATGCATCTGGCCAAGGGGCTGATCTTGTGGGTTTTGGAAAAGACATTGAAGTGATTTGCCGGGCATTCGACTCCGCCACCTCTGTCAGCGGAGTCCGTTTTAACATCGATGGCTTGTCATCGAGAAAGTGATTTTTGTGCGCCACGACCAACGTCAGTCTGATGAATTGCGAGCGATCCGAGTTCAGCGGCATTTTACGGGTGCCGCGCCAGGGAGCGTCCTGATTCAAGCGGGTCGCACGACGGTGCTCTGTACTGCGAGCATCGACACCACGCTGCCACCTTGGAAAGCGGCCGCGAATCCAGCCGAAGCGGTCGGCTGGCTGACGGCGGAGTATTCGATGTTGCCTGGCAGCACATCACCGCGCAAGAAGCGCGAACGTGAAAAGATGGACGGGCGATCGACGGAGATCCAGCGTTTGATTGGTCGCAGCCTGCGTTCGGCCGTCGATTTCAAAGCCTTGGGCCCACGGACGATCACGATCGATTGTGATGTTCTGCAGGCGGACGGTGGAACGCGGACGTTGAGTATCACCGGTGGATTCATCGCTCTGTGCGATGCGATCGCTTCGATTCGCGGCGATCTTTCTCCGGAACGACCGGTGATCACTCGCAGCATTGCGGCGGTGAGTGTTGGCGTGGTCGATGGTGTTGCTGTCCTGGATCTGGACTATGTTGAAGATAGCCAGGCCGAAGTCGACTTGAACGTGGTGATGTCGGGCGAAGGTGAGTTCATTGAAGTGCAGGGGACGGCTGAAGGGAAGCCGTTCTCGCGCGAGTTTTTGAATCAACAGCTCGACTTGGCAACGAAGGGGATCGCTCAGTTGGCCCGATTTCAGCGAGAGGCTTTGGGGCCTGAGTGGCCGTTCAAGTGATGCCGTGTTCGTTGTCGGCGACTACTCGAGCGTTCGCAGGCCGTGTTGGCGCCGCCACTCATTGACAAGCAGGAACGCTCGTGGTTCTTGCTTCACAAATTTGATCAATTGTGACGCTGTAGTCCCCAATTGCAGAGCCGAACCGGGTGTCTGGCCGCGATGGTCGAAGACGACATCAAGGGCCTCTGCAAGCAGCGGTGCGAAGTGTTCGTGGTCGGAGTTGCAGCCGAATCGCCCGTCGTGACAACGTGATTGCCATAGTTCGGTGGGCGCGGCATTGGCGAGTTCGGGGCTGCGAACTTCGAGTGCCAGGTTAATCCGTAACCGTTTGACGGCGACGCGGTGGTTGTCGTGTTGACTGCGACGCTCGGCGGCTTGAGCAGTGACCCCCGTCGGAGTATGGGTGATCACGACCGCGGATTCAGTCTTGTTGCGATGCTGGCCGCCGGGGCCACGTCGACGAGCGTGCCGGACCTCGCAGTCTCGCAGCAAGAGTTCAACGGGAGTCTGCACAGGATGGAGATAAATAGCCGACATCGGGGATCCGGATACTCTGCAAGTCACTTATTTCGACAGCAGTTCGTAACAACTCCGTTTGCAAATTGCTTCACACTGGCAGAGAATCCGCAGTAGTTCCGCACGATTCGTGATTCCTCGAAGGAGAACGCTTGATGCGTCGATTCACCTGTTCGCTAGCGACTCTGGCTGTCATTGCTGTCGCCAGTGTTTCTTTTGCCGAAGACCTTGCTCATTTGATTACGCCCGGTGCTGAAGTGAAGAAGGTGACCGGTGACTGCAAGTTCACCGAAGGCCCCGCGTTCTCTCCCAAGGGATTCCTGCTCTTTAGTGACATCCCGAACTCGCGAATTGTTCGCGTCGATGCGGATGGCACGGTCAGCGACTTTCTCAAACCTTCTGGGGCCACCAATGGCCTGATGTTTGATGCTGCTGGCAATCTCTATGCGTGTCAGGGTGGTGCTCGCCGTGTCGTGAAGATCGGGACTCAGGACGGAAAGATCGAACCGCTGTGCGAACTGTTCGACGGAAAGCAGTTGAACAGCCCGAACGATCTGGCGCTCGATGGGCATGGGGGTCTGTATTTCACAGATCCACGTTATGGCCAGGACATGAAGATCGACCAGACCTGCATGGGTGTCTATTACGTTGATGCCGCAGGCAAAACGACTCGTGTGATCGACAACCGCGAGCGTCCCAACGGAGTTCTTGTGTCGAATGATCACAAATCGCTGCTGGTGGCTGAACCGAACAAGCGGGAACTGTGGAGCTATCCAATCGGTACGGCGGGCCAAGTGGGATCTGGCAAGTTGATCTATACTGGTGACTCACAACTAGACGGTGGTGGGCCGGATGGAATGGGACTGGATGCCAACGGGAACATCTATGCAACTTACAAGAGTGTCGTTGTTCTGAAGGCTGACGGGACGCTGATTGGACGCATCCCCGTTCCCGAACAACCTGCCAACTGCAAGTTTGGTGGAACTGACGGGAAAACGCTCTACATCACAGCGCGGACAAGTGTGTATTCATTGTCGATGACAATCGCTGGTGCGCCACCTGCCGCTGCTGGTCCCCGACCTGCTCCACAGTTGTCTCAGCGTGATGGTTCGTTCCGCGGAGTTGCTCGATTGAGCCAAGGCGATAAAGCGCCTGCCGGCTCCGCCGAAGTGAAGATCGATGACATTACTTTGAAAGTTCCAGCCACATGGAAACAACAGCCGCCTGCTAACAAGTTGCGATTGGCTCAATTCCTGATTCCGCCAGCCGAAGGGGACGAACATCCTACGGAGTTGGTGATCTCGTCGTTTCCCGGCGGGGGCGGGGGAGTGGATGCCAATTTGAAGCGATGGACCGACCAGTTTTCGCCTGAAGAGCGCAAAGTCAAAATCTTCTCCGGCAAGTCCCCTCAAGGTGAGTATGTCTTGCACGACGTTTCGGGGACATACAACTTCTCGGCCGGTGGCCCGTTCGCTGGTGGTAAG
>DASYEA010001231.1:0-2920 GCA_036499265.1 Schlesneria sp.
CTGAGGTCTGGGCCTGTCCGATGTGTAAATTCGCGCTTGAGGCCGAAGATCCGCAGCCGCGTGCTTACATGTACAGCATTTTCTTCATGCTGACCGCGATCGGTTCGATTTTCGGTGCCATGATCGGCTTTCTGATTTGGCTGTCGAAGCACGAGAAAGCGGCGATGGACGCTGCGGGCTACCAGCATCTGTTTGAGAACGGCGTTAACCAACCTTTGGCAGAAGCGGTGACGCAGCGATAGTCGTCGCAGCGGTATTTTCGCTTGCTCGATTCGGTCGATGTCCCTAAATCTAATCCGCGGGAACGTTGATCCGCGGTGCTGAATTGTCGCGAAGGCCTCTTGCCTGACGCACCAGTTCGAAGAACTCTGTTCGATAACCTTTGGGGTCATTGCGAGCCGAATCTTTGAGTTCGAGTGTCGATTCGAATGTCGCTTGGCCGCGATGGGCTGAATTCTTAAGCAGCATCGCAAACTGCGTCACGGCCGAGGCGAACCGGAAATCATTGCTCGCTTCGTTGAACGGCGTTCCCCGATCGGTCACGGTGAATTGCGACTCTTGGCTCGAATGATCGTTCGGTTGCTTGTACCGCAGTTTCACGGTGAAGAGTTCGCCGCCACCATTGCGAATGATTGAGGGTCCGTTCGCGGCGGATTCAGGAGTCGATGGATCTGCGGGAACGATTTCGTAGAGCGCTGTCACGCTGTGGCCCGCGCCAATTTCGCCGGCGTCCTTGGTGTCATCGGCGAAATCTCTGTTTGCGAGACGTCGGTTGTCGTAGCCGATCAGGCGATAGCCTGCGACTTGGGCAGGATTGAAATGCACTTGGATCTTCACATCCTTAGCAATCGTAACCAGAGTGCCAGAGACTTGGTCGACCAGGACTTTCTTAGCTTCATTGAAGCTGTCGATATAGGCATAGTTCCCATTGCCTCGATCAGCTAATCCTTCCATTGTGTCGTCTTTGATGTTGCCCATGCCAAAGCCGAGGACGCTGAGGAAGACTCCCGACTTCGCTTTGTCTTCGATGAGCCTGGTCAACTGCGTACGATCGGTGATTCCGACATTGAAGTCTCCATCGGTGCAGAGGATGACACGGTTAATGCCATTGGGGACCATGTTTTCGACGGCGATCTGGTATGCCAGCGTGATGCCGATCGCGCCATTGGTTGAGCCACCCGCTTGCAACTGATCAATGGCATCGCCGATCCTTTTCGCTTGCGAGGCCGAGGTGGAGGGCAGGACCATTCCCGCGGCACCAGCGTAAACAACAATCGCGATGTGATCGCTTTCGCCAAGCTGTTCGACAAGCAATCGCATCGACTCTTTGAGGAGCGGCAGTTTCTTGGGGTGATTCATCGATCCTGAAACATCCAGCAAGAATACCAGATTTGCGGCAGGGCGTTGTTCGTTCGAGACCGTGCGTCCCTGGATGCCGAGCTTTGCCAGGCGATGAGCGGGATTCCAGGGGCACCCGGCAACTTCGGCATGAATCGAAAATGGTGCATCACCGTCTGGGGGAGGGTAGTCATAGGTGAAATAGTTCAGACATTCCTCGATCCGCACGGCGTCCGAGGGAGGAAGTTGACCCTGCAGAAGGAACCGCCGAATGTTGGAATAGGACGCGGTGTCGGTATCGATCGAGAATGTCGAGAGCGGATGATCAACGACGGGCAAAATTCCGTTCTCGATCACATGGGCATAAGTTTCCGTACCCTCGGTCGGCGGAAGCTCGCCTGTGGGGTTGGCGATAGTTCGAGGCATCGCGTCGACCTGTGCTTCGGTGCTTGGCGAGTTCCTCTCTGTGCCGCATCCGCAGATGAATGTCGCGATGAATAGGAGAAGTATGGATTCCGTCTTAAGGACGATGAGAGAGCGCATCGCGACTTTCCTTAGATTTGGAGCCTTTGGAATGCGAAATGAGAATGGGAAACGAACGTTCGCCATAGTTATGACGCGCGCCGACACCGGCATATTCCCACGAAATGTCTATTTCGCGGCTCGTCACGCCTATCTTCCGGTAAGGAATCGAGATGCGATTTCGCAGGTGGTGGCATCACAATGTCTAAAATCTGGTCTTCACTGGATGCTGAGTTCCTGATATGAGCCCCACGACAGGCAGCTTGAGCACGGGGAAGGTGTTCCTGTCTGCTAAGTTATTCGGGAGAGGGCTGCTGATGACATCGCTTTTTAGAATTCGCCTCGCTGCCTGCTTAGGCCTGTGCGTCTCTGTTGCCTTCAGCGGTTGCGCTGTCGGGAGCAAAAGTATGTCGATTGACAGTACGTCCCGGATGCCTTGGTTTGGGCTGGAATTGAAAGGCCGCAAACCGAAATCCGATGGCCCGGCCTATCGTGCTGTTAATCTGGACAAGAGTGCGAAGACGCGTCTTGAGGCATTGGGACTGAGTGATGCGAAATCGAATGCCGACGATCGCGCTATCAAGAAGATGGATGCCGCGCTGCCTCTGACTGATCCGAATCTCGCCACGGAAACGAAAGTCGCGGATAATTCTTCCGACTTCGATTTTCGCTGAGCAATCTCTCTTCGCGGCTGTTGATTCGGCTATTGTTGATGTGTTCGACGGCTTGGGTGCTCCGATTATCCCATCCACGTCGGTTGCTGCGTCTGAGCGGTCGTGGCGTTCCCGGGTTTTCGGGTTCTGGCGAGTTCGCCAAGTTTCCATTGGCGAGAAGTCATGATAGACTTGCGCTATCGGGACTTACAGTCTCGAAATCTGCAGAGGGAACGTATCTTTTTGCGATGATACAGGTTTAGACTATCGTGGTGGCCGATTGACGGAACCTTAGCAGGATCTACAATCGGGGCGAAATGTCAAAGTGCCCAGGCCGACCGATGATCGGTCGGGGTCAACGTGTCGAGAGGAGAAGGTTTCGGTGCAAGTTGCGATCACATGCCGAC
>DASYEA010001232.1:0-3225 GCA_036499265.1 Schlesneria sp.
CCGATCTCGTGAATCTGGGCCGGAGTCAAATCGGTCGTCGTATGCTTGCGAGCGAGAAATGCGTAGAACTCCTGCCCCTTCGGCAACCGTGAAGCTCCGATGTCGGGCAAACAGGCGGGAAAGTACTCGCGCTCGAAAAAGCCCAGCAGCTTGCGATACGAAGGGACCAATTGTTCGCGGATGGCCGCTTGTGCCTCGCGCTGCAATCGCTCGCGATCGGCCGTCGTGAACTCGGGCGGAAACGATTTGAATGGTTTGTAGTACAGACTGGTTGTCGGATCTTCGACGATCTGCTTGCGGATCTGAGCCGGCAGGCGAGTCATGACGATCTGCGGTTGGACCATTTTCGCGGCAATACCGGCACGCATCACTGCGATGGTCTGATCCATGTATGTTGGAAAGGATCGCAGTCGAGCAATCCAGTCCTGGTAGTCTTTGACCGTTGTGAACGCCAACGAATCACCGACTGAACTCTCGTCTTGGATGCCATTGCGATGATCGAGCGGTACCAGATGCCAGTTGAAAGCGAACTCGGCCGCATCCACTTCAACCTGTCGTCGAAACAGACGATAGTTCAGCTTGTCCGCGGGCGACAACGCGGCTTCGTCAATCTTGGATAGAGTCTGCAGCACCTCTAGTTGATGCGCATGCCGACGGAGCATCGCCGACAGGCTGACGTCGGCCCAGCGATCGTTGTATCGCTTGTCACCCAGATGTGATGCAAAAGTCGGGGCTTCGCGAAGCGTGTACTCCCATTCATCGTCGAACAACTTTGTCAGTTGCTCGCCGGGCGTCTGACCTGACGTCGCGACGGCCATCAACGTGACAAACAAGAAACCAAGACCACAGCAGCGATGCGTCAGGCAATCCATTTTCGTTCCGCGAGATGATCCAGATCCAATTGGCGCGCGACTTCACTCTATACGGATGGCAGAACCGATTCCACGCGCGAGCGGACCAGGTGCAGATGCAGTCGCAGGTTGTAGTACTCTTCCATGTAACTGAGCGGCACGCCGACATGCGCGATCTGATGCTCCAGCGTCTTGAGGCTGTCCATCGATTTCTGGGCTTCGATCGATGACATTCCTTCGAGGGCCTTCTGGTCGATCTGTCGCAATGATACGTACCACAGGTAGATCTTGCGTCGAGTCCTCCAGCGGACCAATGGCGGTGCCAGTCGGATCAGCGGCATCAGCAATACCAGCAACGGAATGATCATCAGCTTCATGCGATCGACCAGCGACGCCAACCAGAACGGCAGGACCCGCTGCAGCACGGGCGGACCGAATTTGAAGTAGTGTTCGGCATCCTCGTTCAGCGGCAAATCCAGGAACGATGTCGAAGGAAACTCATTGCCGTTGCTCAACAGGTCGCCACCGCGATGCACCTTTGTCGCGACTTTCAACAGCAACGGGATCAGGGCCGGATGCAGCGAGTCGTGCATCACCAGCGTTGCCGCAGGAGCCATCAACCTGGTGTCGCTTTCCGGGATATTGTTCCTCAAGTCGAACAGGCCCGCGTGAATCTTTACCACTGAAAGAAAACGGAACCGTCGCAAATAAGCATCAGTCTGCGCCAACTCGGCCAGTTTGATCTCGGGATCCTTAGCCAGCATCTGGATGTAGGCGGCATCCATCCCAGCGACAAAGAAGGCCGCGTCGATCTCTCCGCTCTGCAGTGCCGCGGCGGCATCATTGCCCGAGATCGGCACGAACTCCGCTTCCGACTCACTTAGCTCGTTCGCTTGCAGCAACTGTTGAGCGATCGCTCGCGTGCCGCTTCCTTCCGGCCCGATCGCGATTTTCTTACCCGCCAGCTGCGGCAATCGGTCGATCGGTTCGGCACCGCGATAGAAGATCCACAGCGGTTCGCGATACAGGCTGCAGAGCGACTGCAATTTCTCGCAATGGGCCGGATCGGCGATGCCACTTTGGACCAACGCGATGTAAACGTCGGAATCTTCGTCGTTCAGAAGTTTCAGATTCTCGACCGAACCCTTCGTCGGCCGGACTTCGAGCGTGATCCCTTCCTGCTTCAGCAACTCGGCATATTGCTGCGCATAGCGGTAGTAAGCCCCCTCTTTGCTTCCCGTCGCAATCACCAGCTTGCGAGGCGGCGGTGCTTCGACCAACAGCACAAACGCCAGGACCAGACCCCCAATGGTCACGATCGCGAGTAGCAGCCAACTCCAGAAATTCGAACCACCACCCGATTGCGAAGCCACGATCTCACCCTCCCTGATGATCCACCCCCGACCGCGGAAATGGACATCAATCCGGCCGCAGTCCAAGCGAGAAGTGTATCTAGAAAGTGACCGCGCCGGAACACCGGCTTACTACCGCCACGTGAACCGAATCACTTGCCCCGGTGTCCGTATCCCTTATGAACCGGAAAACACGCGCTCGTAGCTTAGCTGGAAAAAGCCACGGTCTTCTAATCCGTAGATCGGAGGTTCGAATCCTCCCGGGCGTAATGCAGCCAGGTCGATGCTGGATGAAAGAATTAGAGGGGCGGAAGCTTCAGCTGGCGAACGACATTCATGGGTAAAAAGAGATGGTTTGGATCATCTAACAGGGTTAGAAAGCCGTACCGCTCATAAAACCGCCGTGCGGACAGGTCGATTGCATGGACCTCAACTGCCCTGATGCCAATCTTGGCCGCGAGATATTCTGCCCTGCGGAGTGCGTCGATCAGCATGAATTCGCCCAGCTTTTGACCTTGCACCGACAAATCCACAGCGAATCGACCGATGAGCACAACGGGCATGTCAATTTGCGGCAATCCCTTGGCCTGTTCTGCCGGAAGGGTACCGTAGACAACCGTGTGATTAGAAAGAGAGTAGTACCCTTTTATGATTTTGGTTCCGGTCTGAACCAATGCGTAGGTCCGCGCAAGATCCTTCTTCTCGAATTGACTGACTTTTGTCGTAAGCCAGTCATTCAGAGATAAAACTCCGCAGTCGAAGTCAGACCGATCATGTTGTACTCGGTCAAACGGTTCCACGTTCCAAGTTACTGGCGGAGAACTAGCCATGAAGCTTGCCATATCGGCGAGCAGCAGTCTTGAGTGCCGCGTTGGGCTTGGCATCGGCAGCATCCAATGCACTCAGAAAACGATCGCGATCTCGATTCGACAATCGAGTGATCTGAGCATTTTGCAATACCTGACGCGCTTCTCGCACGACTGTGGAAATCGCAAACTCACTCACCGTTTGGCCTAGTGCTG
>DASYEA010001233.1:0-3752 GCA_036499265.1 Schlesneria sp.
AGTCTCCAGCCCGAGCAAACGCCGCGAGGTAGGCATCGTTCCAGATTTTGGTCGAGAACGATGTTCGGTCCGTATACTCGCGCCAAACCACTTCCAACCCCGGTGGCTCCTCGATGAAAGAGACGCCTGGGTCGCTCAGAAATGTATCGTACAATCCCCATGCAGCGGACATCGAGACCGCGTCATCGCCGAACGCTTTTGTGTTCGTGGCGAGTCGGAGGAATCCTTGCTGAGTGAGTCGGCAAAACGAGCATCCGTCGGCCAGTCTTTCAAACCATTCTTTCGCCACTCGATGGTGGAAATGCGATTCGAACGCCAGAGCAAGCCAGAAATTGACATCAGGCAGAATCATCGTCGTCTTCCAGAAGCTCTGCAACCCGCTCTGATGTCAACAGCTTCGTACCTGGCTGGCGCGATGTCACTAAGGGCAAATGAATTCTGCGGCCGGGGTGGGCCGCTTCGACGACGGGCGCAACTGGGTAATAAATATCGACAACCGCCCCTTCCGGTAACTCGGAGGGGTTGTCCAACACAACAACGCCATTGCGCACTCGCCCACGAAGGTTCATACCGCGATTGTCCAACCTAGCTGCAGCACAATCAAGTCCCGCTTTTGAAATGAAGCTCTGAGATTGATTTTCGTCGGAGTCACTAAATGACATTTGCGAAGTTCTTTTCACGCGCGACTTTGTCCCCAAATGAACCGCAGGGACGCTCGGCATACCCGTACCAGACCGCATTCGCAGGAGGCGATTCGATTCCTCAATTCTCGCATCACGGCAAAGATCAATCGTGCGTCTACAACCTATCGAAGCCACCTCTTCTTAACTCTCCCACGCCCGAGTGGACGATAAGGTCAAATCTACAAATTCAACCAGTATTAGGTGACCCGCAATTCGAATGGGGCCGCAGCACATTTCTGTGAAGCGGAAATTGTCAGCGATGACGCCGAACTACAGGCAATTGAACTGCTTCAATGGTGCTCCTGACTTACGCTTCGGAGATTGAATTCAGTACCGATTGATAGTACGGTTGGCGATGCTAACCGTCAATCATCGCTACAAGCCATAGAACTGAAGCGCCTCCATAGTCACGTAGTTGTGAACGATAGGCAAATGGAGGACGAGAATGATCACTGCACTTCAAATTGATGAATTCGTCTCGGAGGTTCAGCATTGGCGAAAGCTGGCGACTACGGAACAAGATGACGTGATCGGCGAGGCGCTTGACAGGTATCTCGCTAAACAAATGGAGTTCGATGAAAGCGGCGCTACACTCCACAGCAAAGCTCAAATTGACAATCCGGTGGGATGGTTATTGAGGTGCGCCCGGTTGATCACATTCGAATTGAGGCGGCATCGCGATAACGAGCGTGAGATGTTTATCGAGTATTGCGGAGGCATGTATCAGGATCGGAGAGTGAATGGGAAGGCAATGCACGTTGAGGCCACTTGGTCTGATTCAGAAATTGATTTTGACGCGGCTCGCACCTCGCAGCTATCGGTTTGCAATCAGGCTCTACAGTCGCTTACTCCAGACGAACAGCAGGTCGCAAATCTCTGTTTCATTGAGGAGCTAATGCCTGCAGAAGTTGGACGAATCATGTCCACAAGTCGTAGTACGACAAAGGCCCGCCGTGAGCGGATTCGGCGAAAACTGCAGTCCAATCCGATGCTAAGGCAACTTGTGAATTCAGTTCAGCCGACGATTTCGCCCCAGTGAGCCAACTTCGGCAAGTGACGAAGTTCAACCGAAAGAGCGACCGATGGACTTTAGCAGACTATTTGAGAGGTTGACCGAAAATGCTCCCTTCCCTTGGCAAGTGGCATTATACGAGCGATTTATCAGCAATAAGCTCGACAGTATTCCCCCAGCTTGCAATCTACCGACGGGACTCGGCAAGACCTCAGTCATTGCAGTCTGGCTGATCGCACTAGCGAATCATCCCGATCGTGTTCCTCGGCGGCTCGTGTATGTGGTCAATCGCCGTACGGTCGTCGATCAAACCACGGTTGAAGTAGAAAAATATCGAATTGCCCTCCGATCAGATCCAGCACTTGGGACTGTTCGGGACCAACTTGCGAAATTGTGCGCGCTTCCACTGGCGGTCGAGGGCGGCAATACCGTATCCCCAATTGCACTCAGCACTTTGCGGGGGCAGTTTGCAGACAATCGAGAATGGTCCGCCGACCCTGCTCGACCAGCGGTGATTGTCGGCACCGTCGATATGATCGGGAGCCGATTGCTGTTTGGTGGTTACGGTGTTGGCTTCAAAGGTAAGCCGCTTCATGCGGGCTTCCTTGGTCAAGACGTGCTACTGGTTCACGACGAAGCTCATTTGGAACCAGCATTTCAAAAATTGCTGATCGGAATAGAGCAAGAACAACAGCGATGTTCTGAGTTCCGCAAGATCCGAGTGATGGAGCTCTCAGCAACGTCTAGGGGCGAAGGTGAAGTTTTCAGCCTGACCGCCAAGGACGCACAGAACAGCGAAGTTAAGAAACGGATTGGAGCGAAAAAAACAATCTCGCTTCATGAGTTCGACGATGAGAAAAAACTGGCTGAACTGATTGCTCGACTCGCCCAAGGTTTGCAAATGGAGAATCGGGCGGTGCTGCTGTTCGTTCGCAAGGTCGATGATGTCGGGAAAATCATCAAACTATTGCCAGATGATAGAGCGCAGCAACTTACAGGCACGCTTCGCGGTCTTGAACGAGATCGCATGGCCGATCCTCGGAAAGAAAAAGGCTGCCCCATATTTGCTCGATTTCTGAAGCAACCTAAGCCGGGAACTGCTGAGGCTGGCGAATGGAAGATCAAGCCGCAGTCAGGCACCGTCTACCTCGTCTGTACATCTGCTGGTGAAGTGGGAGTGAACATTTCTGCGGATCACTTGATATGCGATCTCTCAACGTTTGAAAGCATGGCTCAGCGTTTTGGTCGCGTGAATCGCTTTGGAGATTGCAAGGACACGGAAATCCACATTGTTCATCCCAAGAAGTTTGACGAGAGCGATATCGAAACTCGCCGCGCGAACACTCTTGGGCTTGTTCGGAAGCTTGAGGGTGATGGTAGCCCCAAAGCTCTGAATGACTTGCCATCCAAAGAACGGCTGGATGCTTTCGTCCCCGAACCGCAATTTCTAGCAACGTCAGATTTCCTCTTCGACGCATGGTCGCTTAGTACCATCAAAGGCCAGCTTCCCGGTCGCCCCCCTGTCGAACCGTATCTGCACGGGATCGAAGACGATCAGGTCCTAGAAACGCAGTTCGCGTGGCGGGAAGAAGTAGCATTGCTGACAGGACTTGTCGGATCTGAAGATATCGACGAGCTAATGGATCAGGCACGCCTGAAGCCACACGAATTGCTCCGAGTAACAACGTACGGCAAGGGTCGAGCGTACGACCAGCTTCAGAAAATTGCGGACCGATCTGGGGAATTGCCAGTCTGGATCATCGAACCCGATGGCTCATTGATTATAGACAGAACCATATCCGACCTTGTTTTGAAAAGAGGGGCGGACTACATCAATCCACTTGGCGGCAGAACAGTAATCCTTCCACCGAAAGCAGGTGGCCTGACTTCTCGAGGAGCGCTCGACGGTGATGAGGCCTATACCACGGCAAACCGTGATTACGATGTTGCTGGATTGGCTTCGAAAACACCCCTCTTGCGATTCAAAGTGAGCGTTGATGCCGACGGAATTTCGCAATTGGATCTGGTTGCACCAATCGATGACGTTCCCGAGGTAT
>DASYEA010001234.1:0-2185 GCA_036499265.1 Schlesneria sp.
AGTTGGAACTCGCTGAAGAACCGACAAGTGAGACGGATACCCTTGATGCTAATCAGCCCGAGATTGAGCTTGACGACGTACACATTGGGCTTCGCGTAGATAAGCCGTTGTTTTTCGAAGGCATTCCCAGCTTCCTCGAACAACCGTCCGCGAATTCGAGCCAAGCCCCTCGCACAAGCACGCATTTCGCGAAAATCGTCAGCGTACGGCATTTCGTCGATGACAAGAGATTTGGAGATCGATTTCGAACGCGATTGACCCTGTCAAACAAACTTCCCGTTGGATTCTATCTGAGTACTGCTCGCATCTACGCTAATGTCGTGGAGGCAACACATGGCGAAACGCAACGGGAAGTGCTGGGAAGTGGGGATGGTTTCCAAGAGTTTCAGAAGTTCCTGTTGAAACGCCCCGAAGTGACTCAGCTTGTTGTTCCGAACGAACGTGGCATCAAGAGCACGTTGGTTGTGAAGGTCAATGACGTTGAGTGGACTGAGCAGGACAGCCTGCGTGACGCCAAGGCTGTCGATGAGCAGTTTGTCACTCAAACGAACGACGATCAACAGCGGACAGTGTTCTTCGGTGATGGCGACCAGGGAGCACGATTGCCGACAGGCGTCGAGAATGTTCGGGCCGAGTATCGGACAGGTCTGGGCCGAAAGGGCAATGTCGCAGGAGGCCAGATCAATCAGCTGCTCGGCGCTCCGTTAGGAGTGAAGAAGGTCAACAACCCACTCGACGCAAAAGGAGGGGCCGATCCGGAATCGGCGGATTTGGCGCGGGCGCATGCTCCGTTGGCGGTGACAGCCATGGACCGTCTGGTTTCGGTGCAGGACTACGAGGACTTCGCCCGGACATACGCGGGAATCGGCAAGGCAAGCGCATCACTGTTACAGGGTGGCGTTCAGGTAACCATCGCGGGATTGGATCCAGAGCCGCTGGAGCAAGACAATCCGCTTTTCAAGAATCTGCAGCGGGCTTTCGAGATCTTTGGCGATCCGTCACAGCAATTTCAATTGGTTCAGCGTGAGGCTTCGCTGTTGATTCTCATCGCCCGGATCAAACTTAAGCCCAGGTACGAATGGGAAAAGGTTCAACCGCAAATTCGCGAAGCGCTGCAGCAGCAGTTTCAGTATAGTGATCGCGATCTTGGACAGGACGTACTTCTCAGCGACGCCATCTCCACCGTTCAGAAAATTGACGGCGTATTGTACGTCGATGTCGACAAGTTCGACGCAGTCAAGCAGGACGAAGTCAGCAATCTTGCCTTGCGATTGAAAAACGCTTCTTTAATGCGCCGCGCGCGGGTGCATGTCGATCTCGCTCGCTTTACGACCGATGCTGACGAGCTGGCCGATCTTCCGAAAACGACTCGTGACGACATACTCAAGGCGAGACACGAAGCGACATCGTTTGCCATTTACGACGAGTATGCTCCTCGCTTGCGGGCCGCTCAGTTGTGTTACCTGACACCAGACATTCCTGACACACTGATTCTGGAGCAGATTCCATCATGAACTGGTCAGATCGGCTTTATCGACTTTTGCCTGCTGTGCACCAAATTCGCGATGGGCAGCAGCGCGAGCCGTTGCGTGCGTTCCTGCAGATCATTGGTGAGCAAACTCAGCAGATCCAAGACGACATCGAACGACTGTATGACAACTGGTTTATCGAGACGAGCGATGATTGGGTCGTGCCGTATCTCGGAGATCTCGTGGGATTCCGGCGCTCGGGTGCGGCGGGCGAACCGGCGGATGCCATTACACCGCGTGGGCAATTGCTCAACCGGTTTCTTTATCCACGGCGCGAGATCGCGAATGTCGTACGACGACGGCGGCGCAAAGGGACACTCTCGGTTCTCGAGGACATGGCAAAAGATGTCTCCGGCTGGTCGGCCCGCGCCGTGGAGTTTTCCCGCCTGGTCACGTTCTTCCAAAATGTGAAGCATCCGCAACCAGAGATTGGCCGAACGTTCAGTTTGCGCGATACGCAAAGCCACCCGCGTATGGCCACTCCGTTCGACACAGTAGCTCACACTGTCGATGTGCGGACGATCCAACCGCAGCCAGGAGTCGGATGGTGTCACCCGAAGAATGTCGGCTTGTTCGTCTGGCGGCGAAGCGTCTTGCCCTTGTCGATGGTTCGCCCTTGTCGCACATGCCGTAAAATCGAGAACAGCGATGTGCGG
>DASYEA010001235.1:0-4322 GCA_036499265.1 Schlesneria sp.
CGCTGCTGAGGCGGAGGCAAATGCCTTTTCGATTTCGTCGATCCACAAGACGACGGGAGCCATCGCTTCGGCTTGAGCCAAGGCTTGACGCAGTTGGCTTTCGCTTTCGCCGATGTACTTCTGATACAGGACACCCGGGTCCAATCGTAGCAGCGGCATTCGCCAATCGGCGGCGACGGCTTTGGCGCAGAGGCTCTTTCCCGCACCGGGAATGCCGAGCATCAAGATGCCGCGTGGTGTTGGCAGACCGAAATCGCGAGCCTTCTTGCTGAACCCGTCGCGACGTTGCTTGAGCCAGGCCTTGAGATTGTCGAGGCCTCCCACATCTTCCATCGTGAAGTCAGCCGCAACAGATTCAAGGCAGCCCGCCGCCCCGAGCAAAGCTCGTTTTGCTTCAAGGATCAGCGGCAGGTCTTCAGGCTTCAGCGTGTAGTCGCGGTAGATGGCTGAGGCGACGATGCGTTCTGCTTCGGATCGCGTCAGGCCTCTCAATGTCTGTACCAGTTGGTCCATGTCGCGCCGCGTGAGTGTCGCGGTGACTTCATACATGCTCTCGCGGCGGACTTTGGTGTATGTGTGCTTGATGACCTCTTCAAGTTCTTCGGCCGTGGGCCAACCGAGTTCAAAGGGAATTGTTAATCGTTTGACTTCCGTCGGCAGTGGCAGCGCATCGACGAGGATAATGTTGCTCTGGCGACGATCGCCGAGTGCCGCCAGATCGCGCAGCATTCGGTGAACCTGGGCGTCTTTGGCGTGCGGTCCCAAGTCCTTGAATAGATAGATGGTGCTCTGTGGCAGTTCGATGGCGACATGCAGAGCATCGATCGCCTTTTTCACCGGCGTCCCCGCTTCGCCACCGATTCCGACAGCTTGCGTGATGAGCGTTAGCGTCTGGTGTCCTGCCAGCATGGCGATCGGCAGCCAGGTCCCTTTCTCGCCAAGTTGCCTCATCCCCGAGGTCATGGACCATTCGTAGAGCGGGCGTCCGAGTTCGATGGCGATCTTGCGCACTTCCTGAACCGCTCGTTCCTCGTCCCGCGTTTCGATCGAGATGAGAGGGTGTCGCGATTGGACGAGAAGCTTCAGCGAAGATGGCATGACAGTCTCAGAAATGAATCAGACCGGATTGGCGACGGATCAGTTTGAATTTTGGGAAAACAAGAATTTGAAACACAGAGGCACAGAGGAAACAGAGATAGAGCAAAACTAAGGAATGTCGCGAATTGGGCGATTCCCAATCGGCTTTTCTCGCATCCATGACAACATCAGATTGTCTTCCTCTGTTCTCTCTGTGCCTCAAAATTCTTCTCTCTTCGACAAACAACGATTGTACATCACACATCCGATTCCGCAGAAGAACTGAACTCACATGCTCGTAATATTCCTATGGATGTACCAACCAGAATGGGCGGGTACATCAGCAGGATCGCGACGTGCTGCCAGGGGGGCGTGTTCCCGATTAGTGAGATCGCCCCGGACATAAATTCGGGAGGGATGTCGAGTTCGCACCACTGAAGCAGCAACGCTTGGAGATGGTGGTGGACGGTCAGCTTGTTGATGACGGCTGGCACAAAGCTGATCACCAATTCGAAGAGTAGCGAATAGCCGACAGCCAAGACCATCCCTCGTCGAGGTATGATTGTTCCCAGCACCAGATAGACGGCGGCATAGGCGGGAGTCGACAGCAGGACCAGGCGGGCCATCGTCCACCAGATCTGCCATCCGTTTGAAGCGGCGCTGAGAGGGACCGCGACCGCCAGTCCCAGCAGAACAGGAGGGATGACCCACGTCACGGCAGCCAGGTATTTGCCAACTAGAACGGCGGTGCCGCCATTCGGTCGGACGGACAGATAGACCCAACTGCGGCGCTCGAGTTCGGCGGACAGGGCAGGGGTGACCCACAACATTGTTCCTAGCATCGTGACCAGCATTGGGCCTAAGGCAAACAGAAACCCGATCCACAATTCTCGTGGAGCGGGATCGGGCCGTTTCTGTTCCTTGCTCGCGTCGCGTGCTTTGAGATTTTGTGAGACCACCTCGCGCGGAGCGGGGTCGGGAAGTTCATGTTCCAGCATCGTCGCGTTGATGCTGAATCGAATGACGCCGATAATGAAGATGGGAAAGCCCGCCAGAACCAGCCACCACGCCATGCGTGGCAACGTGAGCGAGCGCTTCCATTCGAACATGAACACGGCACCGACATTGCCCATTACAGTTCACCTCGGTGCATTTTCATCAGGGAATTGAAGAGTGCCTGCAGCGATTCGTCTGCGGAGTGCATCTCGGTCACTTCGATACCCGAATCTTTCAGCCATCCCGGCAATTGCTCGTACAGGCGGGCGGGTTGTTTAGTCGCGACTGTGACGGTGTCAGCGACGATGCTGGCTGAATCGACGACTTGTTCACGCAGCATCAATGAGGCGAGCGCGTGGGGATTGTTGCATCGCAACGCAACTTCGTTCGGCAGGCCGACCATCATCGCATGCACATCTTCGGCCGTTCCGGAGGCGAGCAATCGTCCGCCGCAGATCAGCAGGAACGATTGAGTGATCGATTCGATTTCGTGCAGGACATGGCTGGCAAACAGCAGGCTCTTACCGAGGTCGATCCAGTCGAGGAGGACTCGGGTCAGTTCGTGGCGACCGACTGGATCGAGGCCGCTGAATGGTTCGTCGAGGATCAGGATGTCGGGATCATGTGCGATGGCCTGGGCCAGCTTGGTTCGCTGCCGCATTCCTCGGGAATAGCTGGAGATCGACCGATGCATGGATGGTGTCATGCCGACGAGGTCGAGTGCATTCGCCGCGGCGACATCGGCATCGGCGGCAGTCATTCCTTGAAGCTGCTGCAGGTACTTGACCCATTCGAAAGCGGAAACGCTGGAGTACAGGCCTTCGCTACCGGGACAATAACCAAGTCGTCGGAAGAGGGAGGCATTGTTGCGAGGGGATTCGCCCATGACACGGACTGTACCCAGTGTCGGCCGAAGCTGGCCTGTGATCAGATTCAAGAGCGTCGATTTGCCTGAGCCGTTGGGGCCCAGCAGTCCGTACGCTCCAGCGCCCAGCTTCAGTGTGAAGTCGTTCACACCGATCACTTTGCCGTAGAGTTTGGTGACGTTCTGGAGTTCGATCATTGGGCAGGTGGCCGGGGCTGAGGAACAGATTCGACGAGGTCGAGCTTGGCGAGATGGACGGCACTTTCCGAGTGGCGGGGAGACGGCACACGGAGTGTGCCTGCAACACTAGACTCGCATGGGGGCTGAGATGCGATAGTAGGTGATACCTAAGGATGTCACCGTCAACACGACCAGGATGATTGTGGAGACCATCACGTCTTTGAATTCGGCGAAGCCAAACATCCAGCGCTGGACTCGGTCGAGTGTGTGATAGAGCGACAAGTGCGTCCAACGCGATTCTTTGATTTCAAACAGGGGGCGTGCGAAACGCCGTCGTGGTCGATCTGGCCGCTCTTCTCGCTGTGCTTGGACGACTGCGTTGCCGGCGGTCAAGGCGTCTGCCGACGTGGCGGCTCCGTAGGTGAACCAGCCCAGGATCCAGATCGCGAACCAGGCGAAACCGGCATAGCGGCTTTCTTGCGTGAGCGAGGAGAAGCAGATGGCGAGGACCGATGTCGGCAGCATCAAGACGATTGAGGCTCCGATGATTCGCAGTGGCAGATCCCAAGTCGCCGTGACGACACTCAGGTTCGGCGAGAGCAGGATTCCCAACAGGTAGAGGGTCAAGGCCGGCACGGTGGAGATCACCGCGAGATAGGCCCAGAGGCTGGCGACTTTGCCGAAGAGATACTCGGCGCGTGTAAGCGGCCGTGAGAAGTACAATAAAAAGGCGCGCGAGCGGATGTCTTGAGAGATGAGTGGTGGCGAGATGACTCCGACCACCATCACCATCAACACCGCTTGCGGATAGCGGAAGAATGTTTGCAGTAGCCAGGCCCAGACGGTGTGACGGCTGCTCTCGAGATCGCCCGAGCGAATGGCTTCTCGCAAGGTGTCGAATTCGGGCGTTTGAGGCATCCCATTTAAGAAGGGATATAACATCTGCCGCCACTCTGAATGCAGGGCCGCTTGCTCCCAGATGAAGAAACCGACCCCAAACCAGATCGCGGGGAGCCAGGCGAAGACCAGCATTCGCCGCAGCCAGCGACTTTGCCAGGCTCGACGGACACCGACATCGGTAATCACCCACCAGCGAGTCCAACCGGGAACGCGCTTGTCGGACCAGCCGCGATAGCCGAGGTTGTTTACGCCGCGAGTGGCGGGGACGCTGGTCGGCACCGAGCGAGCTGCGGCGATTGTGGAT
>DASYEA010001236.1:0-3487 GCA_036499265.1 Schlesneria sp.
CAATAATGCGCCGCTTGGTGACGATCGCTACGCCACTGATTTTGGCGATGTCGGCGGGTATTCATTCTCCACTCGAATCACACACTTGCTATACTACGATGAACATGCGCAAGACCGCTACCTGTGGCATGTCGGCATGTCATATGACTTCAGCCAACTCGGCGCGAATACCGCACAGGGTAGTGGAACCGCAGGAAATGCAGGAAGTCCGAAGCCGTTCTATCAAGCACGGACAACACCTGAATTCGGGCCACTTGGTTATCCGGACCTGAGTTCGAGCTTCGGAAGCGCGGTCAATGCAACGCCCCTGTTCGTGGATACCGGCAAGTATCAAGCGTCCAATTTCAATTTGATCGGCTTCGAAACGGTCTATCAATGGGGAGCGACCAGTATTCAGGCGGAATACATGGCCACCGTTGTGGAAAGCGCTGTCGGTCCCATCTTCTACCAGGGGGCCTACGGCGAATTCATGTATCGGCTGACCGGTGAAAACCGAGTCTATGACAAAAAGCTGGCTTCACTGAAAAATCCCATCCCATTCACCGACTTCATTTCGATCAAGGGAGACGGAATTCGCGGTTGGGGTGCCTGGTCAATCTCCGGGCGATTGTCATTTGTCGATCTTCGGAATCCGTCAAAACTTGACGGTCACTACTACGATTCAGCGAAAAACACATTCACAGGGACCAGCAAAGCAGGGAACGGCATTCTTACCGATACGACGGTGGGGCTGACATGGCAACTGAACGCACACACAAAGGTTCAATTCAATTGGATCCACGCCATGCTGAACAACACAGCCAAGGGATATAGTACAGCGGAGTTGTTTGCCAGCCGTTTCCAGATCGACTTCTAATGTTGGGTTTTCATTGCGGCAATCACCACAACCGGTGACGACAAAGCCGTTCAGCTTGCGATACAACGTTCGGTTGGTGAGTTGCCAATTGTTGTTGACGAAGCCAGATGGGAGGGTTACGAGCATGCAACTCCCACTATTCCGATTCTGGTCGAGCCGATTCTGATCGCAAGAATGGAGTCGCAATCGAATTGGCGAGTTGGCCATCGACCGCGGAGACCTTGGGTTCCACAGCGGGCTTTCGCTTTTTGAGTCGGCCTCCCTGCTCGACGGTTAGAAAGTCGATTTGGACTTCGGTGCCTCGGCCATCACCGTTGTCGTCGAGAAGTGGGTGTTCGGTCGCCAGTAGTTCTCGATCCAAATAGGCCTGAGCCAGGTTTTGAATCACCTTCACGTAGATGTCAAGAATCGTGATGACTCCGTCTTGGTCAACATCTAACGCCTTCTCCGCTGGAGGTGAGAAGAACACTTTCGCAAGTTCCTGCGGAAACTCCGTCTCGTTCGTCTCCCAGTCAACGTCCGTCGCGCTGATCACGACACGCCCCTTAGCCGACAGCGGTTTGACATACTGTCCGCTGACGGATGTCGTCATCCAAAACACTTGTTGCGCCGCGGGTAGACCGTGAAATAACTTTGCGAACTCAAACTGTTGAATATCGGGGCCCGGAAGATTGAGCCACGAATATTTTCCATCGTAGTGAGCGTGCCCCAGCACGATGACCCACAGCGTGTCCTCTGGTTGCAATAGTGCCCGCACCGAGGCGACACCCTTCTCAAGCTCTTCGCGTGTCGCTCGTTGTGCGGATTTGATGACTTCCGGATCTGCGGCTTCTGGTTTGTCTCCAAACAATACGAGCACTTCGGATGGAGCAAATCCAAGATTCTTGCAAAGTCCTTCGTGAATATTGGCTACAGTTTTCGAAAACAAGACGTGATGGTCCGCGTCGCCGCCCAACCCGCAAAGGATGATTGCTCGTTTAGTTTTCGATGCCGTGGTGTCCCCCGGTTCAGTGGATGTGGCCTTGAGCGCCGGGTCATCGGCTCGGGCGAAGGAGACCAATACCGCGATGAGCGCGAACAACCATAGCAGTGCCGATTTGGTTACCACTATCGAAGAAGACTGTCCGCACGTCATGGTTTGGTCGCTTTCAGAGGTGACTTACTTTTGCAAGCTTGCGTCGATCGAAGTCGATGGATCGCTGTCTTGCGTGGCCGCGCCCTGAGCAACGGCATTCAGAGGCGCGAACGACGATGCTGCACAGACGAGCAATAGAGACTTTGCCAAACATCGAGACAGAGCAGGCATAGAAATGACTGTTGAATTTCAAAATATCATCAAACCAGCAGTCGACCGTATTTGGCAGGTTACTCCGCGGCACCAGTTGAACGCTCGAAAATACCTTGAAGGAATGACAGCGGTGGCGCATCGTCGTTGGCTTGCGGTGTTTGGTCCACAAACCCGAATGTCACTTCTCGTAGTACGGGATTGTCTGGGGAGAACGCGGCCGCTGCCACGATGCTCTTGTTTGCCATCGCAGTACCGATCACTTTTCGTGTGGCAAGATTCCATAACTGGGTGCGGCCATCCCAATGACCCACTATCAGTTCTTCGTTGCTTGCATAGGCCAGAGCACCCGGCGAAGTTGCACACCTCAAGGTCGTCGTGATCTTACCCGTTTCGAGGTCCACTAATGACACTTGTCCGCTGTGATTCGACTGCCAGTCCCCGGCGGCAATAGCGAGTTGGTCGCCATTCGGCGAAAAACGAACGCAATTCACGGCGGTCGAATAACTCGGGATCTCGATCAGCGATCGTCCTGTGATTGCATCGTTGATCAGGACGGTACCATCGTGACCTCCAGATGCGATCACGTCGCCGCTCGGCGAGACTGCCACCGTGCGCAAGCCTTCGCCATGCGTCAGCAAAGTTCGCAACTTTGCAGCGCGGGCCGAGTCCCAGATCGTGATGACTCCATCCAAACTCGCAGCAGCGAACCAATTGCCCTCCAGAGAAAAGGCGACGGCGACAAGCCGCTCTTCGGAAAGATCGGTCTCGCTAGAACTCGTGAGATCGCTTAGCACGACGCGCCGAGCCGTGGTTGTTCGGACGACGAATCGTCCGTCCGGCGAAACGGCGTTGGCCCACGTCTGCTCGCCCCGCCGTCGAAGAAGTTCTGACCGCGGAACGCGAATGTCACTGGGTACCTCTTTTTCGGAAGGTTGTTCAGGTGGCGGCAGGGAATCGTCATTTGATTCTGCGATAGGCGGTTCACTGTCGCGCGCCGGCTTCAAGTCGGAAAGCTCGGTCGCGTTCCGCTGAACGGAGTTGAACCTTCCATCTCGAAGACTGGTCGATCCCAGCGCGAACGGATGTAGTGGCAACATCAACGCAGCGACCAGCACGAGCGTCCAGCGGTTCTGAACGGACATTGATTTCGGAGCCACTCCACGAACGATTTTCGTCAGTCGGTGTCGCAAGAAATGAGATTGCCCTAATCCTGACGCAATAGGAGGCAAGTCGGCGGGTGCTTCGCACAGGAAGTCGATTGTGTCGAGGAGTGCTTCAGCATAGCGACGCGGAGCATGAGGAAACTCGCCGATCACCCAGGCATCGCAGCACTCTTCTTCAGC
>DASYEA010001237.1:0-7621 GCA_036499265.1 Schlesneria sp.
GATTTCGTCTTGCGTCTCACAATCGACCGACAGTGAGATTGCTTCCGTGAACTTGAAGTGAGGGCCTCCGTTCAAGGCAATGAATGGCACGCCATCCAATTCGAATTCGATGGTCATCACCGATCCCGCCGGACCGGGACCAGACTCGGTGTAGCGAGAAGCTCGGAGGATTCGCGAATTCTTGAAGATCGAGACATAGAAATTGGCCGCTTCTTCGGCGTTGTTATCGAACCACAAGAATGTGGTGATTTTCTGTCGGGCCATCTTTCATTCCTTCGCGAAGGGGAGTCAAACGGAGTCCTGCAATTGGCAAACTGCAAGGTAGTCGTTCAGGCGATTCGCAATTCGACAGGGTCGATGCGGCTGCTCTCGAAAATAATTCGACCAGGAGCATCATCCGGGAATTCGACAATGGCACCAGGCAAGCAGGTCTCGCGGAGCGGGTGTGGAGCGTGCTCGATTCGCACACTGGCGATTTGGCCCTGTGATCGATCCAATATTCGTTGGTGGGAATGCTCTTGAGATTTTGGAGGCCGTATGGCGAGTCGCTGCATGTTCGTATGTTGGATGGTCGCGGCGTCATTGGCCTGCGGGCAAAATGTCACTGCGGTGGCGAATGAGACTTCGTCGCGACGACCGAATATCGTGTTCTGCTTCGCCGATGACTGGGGACGATACGCCAGTGCCTACGGCAAGATCGACACGCGGCCGTCTCCATCTCAAGTCGTCAAGACTCCAAACATCGACGGAGTCGCGCAGCGAGGAGTGTTGTTTCGTAACGCGTTTGTGAACGCTCCCTCGTGTACTCCCTGTCGCAGTTCGTTACTTTCCGGCCGCTACTTCTTCCGCACCGGCCGCGGCGCGATCCTGCAGGGTGCCGAATGGGATTCCTCAATCCCCAGCTTTCCCCTGCTGCTGCGAGACGCGGGGTATCACATCGGTGAGACTTACAAGGTCTGGGGTCCGGGAACTCCCAATGATGCTCCGTTTGGGGCGGGCAAGTATGCGTACGAGAAGGCGGGCGGCGCATTTAACAATTTTTCGGAGAACGTCACCAAGCTGGTTGCGGAGGGCGTCTCGTTCGATGCCGCAAGCGAACGGATGTATGCCAACGTGCGAGGCAACTTCGACGCATTTCTCGCAGCGCGACCGAAGGATCAACCATTTTGCTACTGGTTCGGTCCCACCAATGTCCATCGGCAATGGGTCAAAGGTTCTGGAAAAGCACTGTGGGGGATTGATCCTGATTCGTTGAAAGGGAAGCTCCCCAAGTTCTTGCCCGATGTCCCTGAGATTCGCGAAGACTTCGCCGACTATCTGGGTGAGATTCAGGCCTATGATGCTGGCGTCGGTGTCTTGCTGAAGAAGCTGGACGAAATTGGTGAACGCGACAACACGTTAATCGTGATCAGCGGCGATCATGGAGCACCGGGATTCCCCGGCGGGAAGTGTGACCTGTATGACTTTGGGGTCGGCGTGTCACTGGTGGCAGCCTGGCCGGGACAAACTGGCGGTCGAGTCGTGGATGACTTCGTCAACCTGATGGATCTGGCTCCGACGTTCTTAGAAGCGGGAGGCGTCAACCATCCAGAAGGGATGAACGGGCGCAGCCTGGTGCCGCTGCTGAAATCAACGAAGTCAGGGCAAATTGATCCCTCTCGAACGTGGGTTGTGACAGGTCGTGAACGGCATGTCGCCGCGGCGCGTGACGGCAACCTCCCTTACCCGCAACGAGCCCTCAGAACGACGGACTTTCTGCTTGTCACGAATCTGGAACCCGATCGCTGGCCCATGGGAAGCCCCATGCAGGTGGCTGAGACGAATGCTCCTTCAGTCCAGGTCCTTGAAAACGACACCTTCGCTGCGTTCCCTGATATGGACGCCAGTCCCACGAAAGCTTGGCTGATCGCTCATCGACATGATCCCGAGTGGAGGCAGGCCTATCACTACGCTTTTGGCAAACGTCCGCAGATCGAACTGTATGATCTGAAGCGGGATCCTGATCAGATCATGAATGTGGCGGACGACAGCAAGTACGCCGAGACAAAGCGGGATCTGCTCGCGCAACTATCTAGCCTCCTAAAAGGCGTGGGCGATCCGCGGACTGTCGGCGACGGCAAGATGTTTGAACGGCCTCCGTTCGTTGATGCGAGCAATTCCGGAGCGGGAGCGAAGAAAAAACGTTAGATCAGCACAGTGAACCTCTGCACATCCCCAGCATAGGTGTGAAGTACAATCGGGATGACACTTTGGTTTATTGAAGGCTTGGCGGGAGTACTGAAGTCCTTGACCGAAGTTGCGAAAGAAGGTCGCACCTTCCATCTTGCGCTAATCAGTTGACGATGACGTTCATCGCAGGTGCGTGAGATGACTTTCTCTCAATCCTCCAAGATGCGCGCCATCGACGACTTTGCCGTGCTGCTGGTCACAGGGGTTCGGCGATCAAATGGACGTCTGCGGAAGAGCGCGATGCTGCGCGGTTGTAATAGGTAGGGTTTGCTCGGGTCGTAGATCGTGACCGACATGTCTCCGTCGGCGGTGTCGAACAGTCGCTCCAATCCCTTCATCTGCTGCAGTTCTACGGGCAAAGTAAACGGGATGGCTTCGTGATGAGCATTCATCAAGACCAGCAGGTGGTCGCCGACGATACAGGCACCGTGCTCGTCGATCTGACTGCAGTGGCCTAACAGCAGCATGCCGAGTGATCGAACGAAGCCCGCGTTCCATGCTTCGTCATTCATCTGTTTGCCGGTGCTATCGAGCCAGTAGATTTCTTCCAGTTCATCGCCGCGGATTGGTCCGCGAAAAAAGTGGCGTCGCGAGAGTGCCGGTTGAGCCTGACGGATTGCGATCAGTTTTTTCGCGAACTCCAGAAACTTCTGTTGCTCCGGTGACAGATCCCAATTTAGCCACGAGAGGTAGTTGTCCTGCGAATAGCAGTTGTTGTTGCCCTGAGCCGAATGCCCGAGTTCGTCGCCAGACAGAAGCATCGGCACGCCCTGTGACAGTAGCAGGGTGGCCAGCAGATTGCGTTTCTGGCGTTCGCGCAGCACGAGTACGTTTAAGTCTTCGGTCGGGCCTTCGGCGCCACAATTCCAACTGTCGTTGTCGTTGGTGCCGTCACGATTTAGTTCGCTATTCGCTTCGTTGTGCTTATCGTTGTAGCTAACAAGATCCTGCAACGAGAACCCGTCATGGCAAGTCACAAAGTTCACGCTGGCCGATGGGCGGCGTCCGTCATCTTTGTACAGATCACTACTCCCGGCCAACCGGGTCGCCAACTCGTTGACGGTCCCTCCGTCCCCTTTCCAGAACCGACGCACGCAGTCGCGATAGCGTCCGTTCCATTCCGTCCAGATCACGGGGAATCGTCCGACTTGATAACCATCGTCCGCCACATCCCATGGTTCGGCGATCAGCTTCACCTGAGAGAGGATCGGATCCTGATGTATCACGTTGAAGAAGCCGCTCATCAGATCCACGCTGGTGAATTGCCGAGCGAGCGTGGCAGCCAAGTCGAAACGAAAACCGTCGACGTGCATTTCGGTCACCCAGTACCGCAAGCTATCCATGATCAACTGCAGGACACGCGGGTGACGAATCTGCGGAGTGTTGCCGCAGCCTGTAAAATCGACATAGCGAGGCAGATTGTTCGGTTTCAAGCGATAGTAGCTGGAATTGTCGATGCCTCGCCAAGACAGCGTGGGGCCCAGATGATCTCCTTCGCCCGTATGGTTGTAGACCACATCGAGAATCACTTCGATCCCTGCCGCGTGCAGGGTCCGCACCATGGACTTGAATTCCTGGACCATCAGTTCGGTTTCTTTGGCGGCGCAGTAACGTGGGTCTGGCGCAAAGAATCCAAGCGTGTTGTACCCCCAGTAATTGACGCGATCTTGTTGTTCCAGAAACCGCTCATCCACGTGATAGTGGATCGGCAGTAATTCGATTGCCGTGATCCCCAGATCCTTCAAATGGCCCACCGCTGCGGCACTGGCCAGACCCGCGTAAGTTCCTCGCAGGCGCTCGGGAACCCCGGGCATCAGTTTGGTGAAGCCTTTGACGTGCAGTTCATAGATAATTGTCTTTTCCCAGGGGGTTCGCAGCAGGCGATCCGTTCCCCAGGTGAAGGCATTGTCGATGATCAAGCCGAGTGGCGCGTAAGGTGCCGAATCGCGCTCGTCAAATGACAGGTCTGCGTCGGGATCGCCATAACGATAGCCGAACAGACTGTCGTCCCATTTGAGGCCACGGCCAATAGCACGGGCGTAGGGATCCAACAGGAGCTTGTTTGCATTGAATCGATGTCCCAGCCGCGGTGCGTAAGGGCCGGTAACTCGCAGGCCATAAAGTGTGCCGGGCTTCAGATCGGGAAAATAGCTGTGAAAGACTCGGTAGGTTCGCTCAGTCAGTTCGATTCGTTCTCGCTCATGAGTGTCCTCGGGCGAATCGAACAGGCAGAGTTCCACCTTGGTGGCATGGTCTGAGAAGACTGCAATATTGACGCCCGTGCCGTCCCAGGTTGCTCCCAGTGGATAGGGCTGCCCGGGCCAGATACGCATCGCGAAGACTCCGCAACGACGGTGAATCAGGGTTGCCGACAGTGTCGACCATGGCCCGGAATTCGAGTGATCGGCAATTGACGCCTCGATCTTGAAAGTTCTTGAGAAATCTTGATCCCGTACGTTTGGAGGAAACGCGTTTTGTAGTCAGAAGTCTTCTGACGACGCATCAGTTACGAGCGATCAAGAAACGCATTTAATCTTGTCGGGTCTACGAGTTGCGAATTCTTCGGTTTCACAATTGTCAAAGGTCATTTAGACTTCGTCTGGAATCTGCAGACCGCAAGACGAATGCGACGGAGCGCAAAGAATGAACGATACAATTCGAGTTTTGATCTTGGCTGTGGTTCAAGGAATTGCAGAATTCCTGCCAATCAGTTCATCCGGCCATCTTGTGATCGTGAACGAAGTACTAAAGCGATTGCAGGGAGGCACAATTCCCGATGAGGGGATGACTCTGAACATCGCGCTGCATGTGGGGACGCTCGGTTCGATCCTGGTTGTTTATTTCCACCGGCTGAAACAGATTTTGTTCGAAATGGACTGGAAACTTTGCTTGGCCGTCGTCATCGCGTCGATTCCTGCCGCGATCGTCGGGATTGGATTCAAAGACCAGTTGGAATCGCTGTTTGCGTCGCCTGCCATGGCGGGATTCGGACTGCTGGTGACTGCCGCGCTGTTGATCATTGGCCAGCGACTTCAATCGGGCCGTTTCACAGACCGCAATTTGCCCTGGTCGATTGCATTGATTGTCGGATGCTTTCAAGCCGTGGCGATCTTGCCCGGAATCTCGCGTTCGGGAAGCACGATTTCCGGTGGGTTGCTGAGTGGGATGGAGCGTGAATCTGCAGCGACGTTTTCATTCTTGATCGCGATCCCGGCAATAGGAGGGGCAGCATTGCTGGAATCGTTGAAATGGCTGAAAAACGGGGACACGACGGATCACGCTATTCCTGGGCTGACACTCGCAATCGGAATGATTGTGTCATTCGTCGTCGGTATCGTGGCACTGCGGCTCCTGATCCAAATGATCTCGAAGCAGCGTCTGCACTGGTTCGGTTATTATTGCCTATGTATGGGCGTGATCGTGCTGGTCTGGCAGGCCAGCGAGGGGAAGTTGACTCTCTAAGAACGCATCCCACTGCACTGTGGTGTCCCGCGAGCAGAAAACGGCTTAGTCTAACCCGTCTTTCAACGCGACACGTCAGTGCGACACGCATTAGTTTTCGACAACCATCACAGAATTCTTCGATTGCTGGCGCTGGATGCCTGATCGAAGGATGGCGATTATCATAATGAGTGGGCCGACGGGGCCTGGGGTCAGCCACAGCCACCAGATCAGGCCCATCATCAACCACGCCAGCGTTGTGTGTCGATTCAGCCATTCGCCCCAGTCGAGCCGAATGAAACGGCGAAAGAGCGGTATAGCGATGAGGCTAAATATCAATGCGCCGACCGCGTTGATCCAGCGACGGTCCAGCAGCCAGAAATTGACCGCATGACTTTCTGCAGCCAGCGAGACTCGAAGTGCTTGTGGCAAGTCGACAAACAGTTCTTCAACCTGCGGCAGTCCAGGCTCGACGATAGTGGGGTTGCGCGGTGTTGTGGCAGGTTCCATTTGATTCAGCATTGCGACGATACGATTCCATCTCGTCAGGTGCATCGCAATCTTGGCAGTCGGACTCGAAATGCCATTGGGCAGACGAGCCGTGAATTGAGACTGTAGGTCCAAGATCAATCGACGATTTGCCGCCGCCGCACGCGGATCATTTCCCAGTGACTCTTGACGAGCAAGCAGCATTTCGAGCCTGTCGAGGGCCGCATCCATCCAGTCCAACCTCTTCTCTCCCCTGCGGGGGATCATCGCAGCGTCACGATAGGGGATCACGGTGACCAGAGTGGTGGTGACATCGATGTGCAATGGTCGTGGGAGTTCTTCGTGTTGAATCCGTGTCAGACCCGAAGCGGGAGACAGACGTTGTTCCCAGTTGATCACCAGCACCGACTCTCGAGCTCCTCCCACGAGCGGTATTTGCAGATGGTTCTCAAACGGAGTGGGGAGCGATAAGGGACGTTCGTCGAGGAAGACGGCGACGGTCTGGAAGCCTTCCGGAACTTCAAATTGAATGGATTCCCGCGTCTGGGATAAGTAGACCCGCGAGATCCCGATTCGGCTCCCCTGCTCTGTCAGCCAGAGTGAATGGTCCAGCATGCGAACTTCGGGATGATCGACATGCGTCGTGGTTTGGCTGCGATGCAAGCGGATCGGCAAAGTTGCCAATTGATACTCGGCAGCCGTCGAATCGGGGCGCAATTCGCTCAGAATATCGTCGGCCCAACTGGGCGACTCACCAGGTTTCAGTTCGGTTCCCTCCAGCGGAGTCCAGGCATCCGCGGGGCTGATCAACAAATGAGTCTCTTGCGATGTGGCTTCCTGCGGTTCGGGGAATGGCAATGCCCAATCGCCCTTAAGCGGCTCCTCAACGATGGTGTCGAACGAGATTAAGACTTCACCGGGGTCGGGGAGCAGTGTCAGGTCCAGGCGTCGCCGACCATCGACAGGTTCGTGCCAATTGGCTTCTGCACGATCAACGCGAACTCGCGACGGATCGAAGCTGACTGGAAAGTTGACTCCCATTCGCCGTGGCGAATCTCCTTCGGGAGTCAGCTTCATCTGACCGGCCAGCTTCCACGACTGGCCCTCACCAAGAGTCAGCGCGACAGCCGTTCGCACGGCGCAACGGGCTTGAACGGCAGAAATCCTGATGGAAGTCTTTGGATCCGGATCAGCAGTCTGATAACGGGCGACCAGGCGCGTGGCCCCGTCGTTGGTTGTCTCGTCGTCGGTTTCAAATGGCGGCACACCGCGCGGCAGTGTCAGTTCGACTTCGACATCCGCATCGTGCCACAGCTCCCACCGGGATTCGACTAACTCCGCCTCTTCGCATCGGACAAACGGCAACGCCATCGATCGACCGTAACGGGCCGGCATACTTCCTTTCAGCGTCAACTCCTGAATGCCGGTCGTCTTGTCATTGAGGAAGATGACAACTCGGGTG
>DASYEA010001238.1:0-3844 GCA_036499265.1 Schlesneria sp.
TGCACCCGTTCTGGCGTAAAGGCATCCAGATAACGAGCTGACTTCGAGATGCGAATGCCACCGAAACGGGCCTCACAGGCGATTCGACCTTGTGACGTACCGAATTTCCATGGCGATCGAGATTGCAGCGGTGCCTTCAGCCTGGAGCCCGTCGCTTTGCCGCCGTCGACATACAGAGTCAGTTCGTCCATCTGTTTGACAACAGCCAGGTGATGCCATTTACCGTCGTTGATCGAGCCACCGCCTCCGCCGCCTCCTTCGCCGCCACCGACAGCAATACTCAAGTTGGGCTCGGTGTTGTCGAGATGCACAATAAAGCTCGACTCTTCGCCCGTATGTTTCTTCGAAAGCAACGTCCCCTTGGGCGATGTCGTCGCGACCCAGAACTCGATCGTGAAATTATCCGTTGGCGACAAACGGTCACTGCCCGGAATCGCGACTCCCGCCGCGTCTCCCTTGGTGACGGCATATGAGCTGCCGAACAGCTTGACTAATCGCTGATCGACTTTTGACTCCATCTCCTTCTTTTGTAGTTGTGTCGCCGTGGCGAGCGCCTGCTGCCAAGCATGGTCAGCTCGTTCGAGTGTTGCAAACTTCACGACATCCTTTTCTCTGATCCCGGCCTGTTGCCAATCGTCGCCGAGTTGCAACCAGTCGGGTGCCGTCTGAGGAGCGTTGATCTCGCGCTGTGCCAGCGGAGCCCAGACCTTGTCGTCAGCTTTCACCAACAGCGGCAGACCGTGCTCCCAGTCGTGCTTGTAGAAACAGACAAAGCGGCCCCAAGCCAGATTCGCAGTCGCATCATCGGGGTTCGTCCGCAGCTTCTCGCGAGCATTCTTGACGGCGTCGAAGGCTTCCTTGTGACCCGTCATCTGCTTGATCAGAAACGTCGCATCATCCTTCAAAGGCTTATAGATAGCCTTTTTCACCAGATCGGCGGCTGCCTTCAGGATATTCACAGCAGCCACATATTCGTCAGCAGCGGCAGCCTCATTTGCAAGTTCCGAGAATTTCGCAATTAACGCTTCCACCTGAGCAGGATCGAGCGTCAAGCCCGCCGAACCAACGGCCGTCGCAGCACGTTGCTTCCAGTCGATAGAATCAACTTCAAACTTCTCAGAGAGGCCCGTCACGGCTTGCAGCGCAAGATCCAGATCACCAGCTTGACCGGCAAAGAAGATCGCTTCCGCGAAGTAAGCGAACTGCATGTCGTCGTCTGTTTGAGCATCCGCCCGCTCCATCAATGTTCTCGCCAATCCTGCTTTGGCTTCGGGCTTCTTGGCCTTGGCAATCTCGGCTTTGAACTTCTCCTTCACCGCTTTGCGAGCTTTTTCTTGAGTCATCGCATCCGGCACCGGCTTCTTGCCAGTCGAAGCAGCCGTTTCATCCGCCACTTTCTGGACCCGCTGAATCTCTTCAGCAGGGCTCTTCGCAATGGCCTGGTATGGCACCATGTGCGGACAGATTTCCTCTTCACCATTGAAGAACTGTAGCCCCCGCATGACTAAGATCCGACTGGCCCCAGCAGTCAGCGTCAACGACCATTTTGTGGCTTCGGTCGGAGCAAACGTGACGGTTTCGTCGATCGACTTCACGGGCTTTTCGACGACCAGTGTGCGAGTTTGATCGTTTGTCTCCAGTCGCATCGCGGTCGTTTCATGATGAATGCCGCTATGCTGCGAATGGATCGCGATCGCGGTCAAGGTCACTGGAAATGGGAACGTGATTTCCAGAGTCGCTTTGCCGTCAGGCAGCGGCTTCGAATGCCACATGGTGCCCGGGTCGTAGGTAATTCCGGGGCCGGCACTGGGCTTGATCTCTGCTCGAACGATGTTGATGACCTTGCTGAACACGTCCTCGCCGCCGGTCGTGGTGATTTGAGGATAGAAATCCGGCTGCCCAGGCAATGTCATAGGACCGAGCGGCACGATTCGCTTGGAGAGCGCATAGCCAAACGGAACGTCGCGGATCTGATTGAATGTCGTGTTCGCAAAGACGCGGTCATTCAACGCTAGGCCTCGGCGATCCTCAGGAATTAAAGCTCCAGGCGTGCTGCTTGGTTTCAGGCCTTGGCAATGGTGGGCGGGATTGTACGACATGATCGACGCATTCGTCTTCATGTCATAACCGTAAACATCCACATGCGCCAGCCCAAACGCATGCCCCAGCTCATGTTGCAGTGTCGTCTGGAAATGGGTGTTGTGCGTCAATTCCCAGGACGCGATGTACATCATTCCGCCGCCGGTATTGATGCCCCCATTAATGCTGCGACCGCCACCCTCAGGAAAATTGTCCTTCGAGTTCATCAATAAAATGCAGAAGACGTACGGGCAGTTGAATCGCGTCAGCCGCAAATGCGTGAGCAACTCGGAGACGATGTCGGGAGCCCCTCGTTCCGGTGGCCTTCGATAGAAATCGAGTGGCTTTTGCCCCTTGATAATTTGCACCTTCGACTCGGCCAAGTCAAAACTGTCCCCATCAAGCATCACTCGAAATCGGTCTTGAGCCAATTGAAGATGCTTCATAAACAGTTTCTGTTCGTCGGCAGTCGGACTCTGTTCTCCTAGCGGAACAAACGCGACAGGGAGGACTTCGATTCGATCGGGAAGCGAATAGTCTGATCCGGTTGCGAAACCGGCCGAAACCACAAACACCAGCAGCGCGGCGCAACGAAGCATCGGTGTCCCCTTAGATCATGCGATATGTCAATGGCGTGTGAAACATATCCATTCCAAGGTTTCAATGCCAATGGCGTTCTGCTGCAGCCCGCAGGGTCGCTGGCTCCGTCGCTTACGGCTCTGTTAGGATTCGAAAAACGGACTCTTCCACTGGACCCCGCGAAGGTTACGCGAACATGCGATTGGCCACAGTTCTCACGCCGATGTCGTCTACCAATCTGGCTTTGGCCGCTCAGTGCGGGGTGACCGACGTGGTGGGCCGGTATCCGGGGACAAGTCTGGATGACCTGCTGCGAATGCGCGACCAGATTGAATCGTACGGGATGCGATTAGCCACAGTCGAAGGATACCTGCCTATCGAAAACCTGAAGCTCGGTCGGGACGACGGAACCGAGCTGGCGGCGATGAAGTCGTTGCTACAAAACATGCAGCGCGTCGGCGTGAAGATCCTCTGCTACAACTTTATGGCTGGTACAGACTGGGTCCGGACTCGACTGGATTCTCCGGAGCGCGGGGGTGCAAAAGTGACGGCATTCAGCCTCACCGAAGTCGAGCGAGCCCGCTCGTTGAATCATCAGTCTGAGCCTCTTAAAGCAGGCGAGGCCATTACCGCGGACCAGTTGTGGAGTAATCTGGAACGGTTTCTCCGCGAGTTGATCCCCGTCGCAGAAGAGATGGGAGTCACGATGTGCATGCATCCCGATGATCCGCCGCTGCTGCAGTTGCACGGCAAAGCTCGCATTATGAATTCGGTCGAGAATTTTGAGCGGCTGGTGGAACTGATGCCGAGCCCATCGAATGCCATCTGTTTCTGCCAGGGGACTTTTGCCGCAATGGGATGCGACATCCCTGCGTCAATCAAGCGACTGGGCAAGCACATTCAATACGTCCACTTTCGCGATGTGCGCGGCACTCGCGAAGAGTTCGTCGAAACGTTTCATGACAACGGTCCCACCGATATGGCCGCCGCGATGCAAGCTTACCGCGACATCGGATTCTCGGGCCCAATGCGACCCGATCACGTCCCGCAGTTCTACGGCGAAGACGATGGCGAACCGGGATACACGATGCTAGGCCGACTGTTTGCGTACGGATACATGCGCGGGCTGATGCACGCCACCGAAGGAACGACAGAGAGTGCAAATTGAGAATCGCAAAATGCAAAT
>DASYEA010001239.1:0-13832 GCA_036499265.1 Schlesneria sp.
GACTGTTTCGCGATCCTTGACCTTGGCAAAGAAACGGCGGCAGAAGTCATCGAGGGACTTCGCGTTATCCGTTCGCTCGCGAATGATCGTATCGCATTCGAACCACAGCAACATTCCTTCAGGGTAATAGTCCTGGGTCCGTCGCAACTGGTTCCACGACTTGCCGGGGCTGCGAGATAGATGGCTGGCAACCGCCGTGTCTTCCAGCGACCGCCATTGGCGTCCCGTCGTGTTCGACATGTTGCGAATCGTGCGAGTGAACGATGTTCGATATTCCTCGGGAGTCTCCAAGCCCGCTCGCACCATCAGCACTTCGCCCAGGTAGGTATCTAACCCCTCATAGACCCACAGCAGTTTGGTCTTCATGGGCGTGTGGTAGTCGGGCGTGATCATCGCCGCTGGCCGCCGATACTTGCCGCACCACGAATGAGCGTACTCGTGCGGCAACAGCATTGCGGTCCAGCCCTTACGAAGTTTGTCATCGACCAGACTTCGTTCGCCCAGTCCATTCATACTGGACGTCAGATGTTCGACACCGAACCGGCCGAAGTGATCGCTGCAGACAACCAGAAAGTGATACTCGGGATAGTGGACGACGCCAAACAATGCCACGGCTTCGCGCACCATTCGCGAATACATGTCAATGACCTTGGGATTGAGATTGAGGGCCTCGGGAGATTCAGACGTGAGATGCAGAAAGACCGGAGCAGCGCTGGCAGGTGGCGTCAAATTGAAGGTCTTCAGATGGCGTCCCGCGATCAACGGACAATCGATGAACGTGCTGAGCGACACTGGTTGGAAGGGAATGACGCCGTCTGTGATCTGACCCGATTTCAACGCGGTCGCAAACTTCCAATCAGCGGGCAATCGCAGCTTGACCGAAACAGGTTGATCGTCCGCAGCCAGTCCTTCCGGATACAGGATGCACGTATTCCAGTTAATCGTTCCAATCGAAGCATTGCCGTAGGTGAAGATCCCGGCTGCTTCGACACTGGACGATTCGCAAATCGTATCCAGTTTGACGCGGATGCTCGTCGCGCCGTCAGGAACCTGCACTACAAAGCAATACAGTTCAAGCTCGTCCCGCTTCCAGGGGAGGACGGTGCCATCCTTGGTCTCGATGCGCAATCCACCAACGTCTTCGACTCGCCCCTTCGGTCCATGCGTGCCAGGGATCCACTTGGGATACCACAACCGCATCGGCCCTGGCTTGCACGGAATATCGATCGTGGTATGCACGAGGCGCCGAGGTAGCTCGCGAGCGTCGATTTCGATCGAGAGTTCCGGTGCCTGAGCCGCATGTGACAGCCTCACCGCGCAAAGAGAAATGGCGAGCAACCCGTAGAACCGAATACTCCACATAACTCAGCCCCTTGAAAAGATGAGCGACCACGCTGGCCGCTAACATACTTCAAGAGATGAGGATCGACGAGTCAGTGATGACTCACAAAAAAGAAACGGGGCTGACAGGAGCCCCGTTTGATAATCATGATTTTGTGAGTCAGCGTTGAGATGACCTGGCTTGCTGACACTTACTTGGCAGACTTGGTCGTCTTAGCGGCTGGCGTGGTTGTCTTCGTCGAGGCCATTGTCTTCGCGGAGCTTGCGGTTGTCGACGAAGTCGTCTTGGGCGTCGCGTCGTCGCTGGCGGAAGTTTTGTTTGCTTCTGCTGCTGCCTTTGCCGCAGCCTTCTCTTCGGCGGCTTTGGCCTTTTTGACTCGCTCTTCAGCGTTCTTCCTCAGCCGATGAGCCAGCCAGATTTGATGTTGTTGAGCAGCGATCACACGCGCCGAATTCTGAGCCGAATTGATCGCACTTTGCGTTGGCGATGTTCCCATGCCCCCGCCCGTCCCTTGATTCGTTCGACGAGAGGTCGTATTCCGATTCTGCGCCTCGGCGGATGGGCCAAACACAGCGACCATCGAAGCAGCCGCTAACACCAGCAGAGAAGACTTTAACAGAGACATGGCAAGCCCCCTTAGGGCGATCCGAGAAAGACCGGTCTGACGCGATGGCAATCAAATTCTCACGGTGACTCATTACGCCCGATGCGAATAACTAAACCAGAACATATCGGCAGATTGACTTGGGAAAAATAGGAACTGCTGACATTCACGCAATCATTGTATTGTCTGACAGATTTGACAGCTTCAACTGCCTCTGGTGTCTTGTGGCTACCCGAACAGTTGCGGCAACCCGAACAAATGGACTAATCAGCGGTTTCAACTACCGATCAACGTACTTCCAAAGGATTCGTCTCGATGAATATTCGACGTTTGGCGTGCATCGGCCTCACGACGGCAGCGGCAATGTTGTCAGCAAGCCGGGTTTTTTGTCTGGAAACGGCAGACGTTTCCACGAAGGACTATGCGAGTCTCCAGGCAGCGATCGACGCCAATCCCGGACGGACTATCCAGGTTCCCTCCGGTGATCATTCCGTGCAGGCGACCATTCGGATCACCGGCGAGGGGACATCGCTGGTTGGGTCCGGGCGGATCCTGATGACCGATCCCACGAAACACATCCTGGAGATCGAGCATGCTCACAACATCCGAATCGAAGGACTGACGTTCTCGCGTCCGGAAGGAGCGATGGATACCACCAAAGAGGGGATTCTCATTTCCGACACGCGCGACGTGACGCTGGAACGAGTCCGCGTGATTGACAACCGAACTCGATCGGGCAGTATCCGCCTGTCGGAAGTGCGTGACGGACGCATCTTGAACTGCGAAGTTCGCAACTACATGACGATCGCCATCGACGATCGAACTGCGAACGTGGCCCTGCTGGGCTATGCGTTTCGTTGTATCGATGGAACAGGCATCGTTTGCGATCGCTGCCGGGGGACGCTGATCCAGGGAAATCTGATCATCGAAGAGAATCTGCGACCGACTCCCGAGATCAAGGCGCAGCATCAACTCGGAAAGTTCACCAAGAAGAATCCGACGAAAGGATCGCTGATCTCGCAAGAAGTCTGGGATGCCGAGTACACGAACAACTGGCATCAGGGGTCGGGACTGATTGTGACCGGGCCGACTTATAGCGACATGACTCGAATCCTCGGCAACCAGATCGAGAATGCGGCGCAAGGGATCGATATCCATTCCGATCACGTCATCATTTCCAACAATATCGTGAACAACGCCTTCATCGGCATGAAGGCGATGCACGGTTCGCGAAATGTGCTGGTGACCGGCAATCAGTTCTCGCGCAATGTTCTGTGGTCCATCGGACTGATGTCCGGTGCGGGAGCCTCTCCGGCGATCCCCGCTGCAGGGGATAAGCCTGCCGTAGCCGCCAATGTCGATGGCGGTTCGCTGATCGCCAACAACGTGATCTCGCAGTTCGGCTATGGCGATTCGTATTGGATGTGGAAAGATGCCAGCCGCGCCGTGTTTCGTTTCGACAATGGCCAGGAACCGACCGACCCGCCACTGCGCGACGTGCTGGTCATCGGCAATGTCATCTCGAACCCGGATGCCGACGAACATCCCGAGTCCGTTGATGATCCCAAAAATTCGCCTCGATATCACTACGCCGTGCGGATCGAATCCGGCCGCGACAACTCGCCCCGCAACCTGCACTTCAGCAGCAATCTGCTGCCGGCCGGCAATCAAGGTGTTTCCAATACTTCTTTGGCACCGTGAAGCAAGGGGCTGGTCGTTTAACCGCGTGGGCAACGCCCCGCGCGTGATTGAACGTCAAGAGGGCGTTTTCGACTGGCCGATCGTGAACCGCGCAGACGTCTGATTGCGGCTACCAACTGAGCGCGATATCGTCTTCAGCTTGCAATTCGGCGTCTGGCGAGTTTAACGGGCAAGCCGCCATCACGAATTGCCATACTAAGAGGGTATCATGGCAGATTATGACGATGACGAAGACAATCCATTCGCGGCTCCTCAATCTGACTTGGACTCGCCTGAGTTCGACGATGAATTAGACGGAGAGCGTGGTCACCGGTTGATTGACGCAGGCGACGTCGTTTCGACCAGTTGGGAGATCTTCAAAGTCGACTATGGCATCGTCATCGGCGGGACGGTGTTAAGCGGCTTCCTGATGCAGATTTTTGCTCAAGTGCAAAATGTCTTCAATATCATCGGGCAGACGTTGAGGAATCAGGGAGACGAGATCACGGGCTCGATCCTCATCATCATCGGATTTTGCTGGATCCCAATCAGTTTCTGCGTGCAGACTTTCCTGCAAGTGGGCCAGGCGCAGTTGCTGCTCAACGTTGCCAGGGGGGACCGGGCGCAAATCTCTGACCTCTTTAGCGGGGGCCGCTATTTCTGGCGAATGCTGGGTGCCACGCTGCTCTTTTCGATCATGATCGGCTTAGGCACTCTCGCCTGCATCATTCCAGGCATTATTTTAGCCATGATGTTTTTTTCCTATGCCTATGCTTTGGTGGACGAAAATCCTCCCGGGGTTGAATGTCTCAGTCGCGCTCGTGCCGCCGCAAAAGATAATCTCGGTGCCATCCTGGTGATCTTCTTGGCCACAGTCGGAATTAACATTCTTGGTGCGTTGATGTTGTGCGTTGGTCTCCTGGCGACATTCCCCTTAACGACGCTGATGTTGGCAGTGACCTATTGCAAAATGACCGGCCAACGGACGGTGTCGACCTTGATTGACGCTGAGTAGTTGGGCATTCCCGCACTGGGTTTGCATTTGCTCTTGGGTCGTCTGCGCGAGTGCCACTTTGAAATAGCGGCTTCATCGGGATATCTTTTGATGCCAGCCATAGTGAGGCCGGACTGTTAGACGTTCGTGCTGCTGATTGTTGAAGACATGTCTGTTTCGTGACAATGCACACGCCGCTGCGTGTGCGTTCTCTCGAATTGGCAACACAATCAGTAGCAGCGATCCGTGTCACATCCTCATCGATCCAACGATTCTTTTTGCTGCTCTCTGTACGAAACGCCCGTTATTCAGCATGCCGACTTTTACCAACATTGCCGCCTACAAATTCGCTCCTCTGACCGATCTGAAATCGTTGCGCGATCAACTGATTCAGCAATGTAAAACATGGGGTCTGAAGGGAACCATCCTGATCAGCCCCGAAGGAGTCAATCTCTTCGCGGCAGGTCCTCAAGATCAGGTATACCGGCTCCAGGACGCGCTGCGAGCGATCCCCGGTCTGGAAACGCTGCAAGGCAAATTCAGCGAGAGCGACTATCAGCCATTTCATCGGATGCTGGTGAAGATCAAGAAAGAGATCATCGCGTTTGGCGTGGAGGGGATCGATCCCGCCCAACGCACGGCGCCCAAGCTGGCCGCCAAAGAACTGAAGCAATGGCTGGATGAAGGGCGGCCGATCACGCTGCTGGATACTCGCAACGACTACGAAGTGAAACTGGGTACCTTCCAGAACGCGCTCCCCATCCGCATACATCAATTTCGCGAGTTCCCCGCTGCGGTCGACAAACTGCCAGCCGAAATGAAGCAGCAGCCGATTGTCATGTTTTGCACCGGCGGGATCCGTTGCGAGAAGGCCGGTCCTTACATGCAGATGGCTGGCTTCGAGCAGGTCTATCAACTCGACGGTGGCATCCTGAAGTATTTCGAAGAATGCGGCAACGCCCACTATGACGGCGAATGCTTCGTGTTCGATCATCGCGTCGGCGTCGATCCGACCCTGCGCGAAACCGATGCCACGCAATGTCATGCCTGCCAGACCCCGCTCAACGCCGATGATCAGAGTGACCCCCGCTTCGTACAAGATGTCTCCTGCCCTTACTGTTACAAGAGTGACGAGCAGCAACGCGCCGAATCACTCGCTCGGCACCAGCGAGCGATTCGCGAGATCACCAATCCGCTGCCGGGCAGCAAGCCTTATGACAACTTCCGCCCGGTCACCGTTCCTCCTTATTTCAATGGTCGAACGTTGCTGGATTGCCTAAGCGGCCTGTTTGAACACGTCCCGCTCAGCGAATGGCAGCGCCACTGTGACGAAGGGCGAATGTACAGCCCGGAAGGTGAAGTCGTCGGCACCGATCATATTGTCCGCACCGGCGAGCGATACCTGCAACGCAAGCCGCAGACGGTTGAGCCCGATGTGAATCCCGATCTGCGGATTCTGCACGAAGATGAAGCGATCCTGGTCATGCACAAGCCGGCCCCGCTGCCGATGCATCCGTGCGGTCGATTCAATCGCAACACGCTGCATTACATCCTGGGCGAAGTCTACAAGCCGCAGGCTCCACGGCCCGCTCATCGCCTGGACGCCAACACCAGCGGCGTCGTGGTCCTCTCGCGAACTCGCCGCATCGCCAGTCTGGTGCAACCACAATTCGAACGTGGCGAGGTCGAAAAGGTCTACCTCGCTCGAGTGCAGGGGCTTCCACCCGACGACCAGTTCGAATGCCGCGCCGCCATCACTGACAATTCGGGCGAATTGGGATCGCGCGATACTGTGACTGAAGGTGGCTTGCCAGCTCATACGAAGTTCAAAGTCTTGCAAAGGTTCGCTGACGCCACATCATTACTGGAGGTGGTCCCGCTGACAGGTCGCACGAACCAGATCCGCGTCCACCTGTGGCACCTGGGCTGGCCGATCTGCGGTGATCAGACCTACTTGCCGGGACGATTGCTGGGCGATACCCAAACACACACCACGGATTCATTGCCACTCTGTCTCTTCGCCCATCGAATCACATTCACGCACCCACTCAGCCACGAACGCATGACATTCGAAGCCGAGCCACCACAGTGGGCACTTCAGTAAGATCAGAAGAAGTTTGAAACACAGAGGCACAGAGAACACGGAGAGAAGCAATCAGGAGAGAACCACGGAATACACTGAAGGCACGGAAATGATGAAAAGACGAAAAACAAGTCAAAGCATTTTGACTGCTTTGCTATTGTATTCCACAATCCTTTTCCATCATTCGAATATAGGATGAAATATCTCTGGAGTCAGACTCCAGAAATCATTCTGAATTCTTTCTCATCTCTTATTTTCGTGCCTTCCGTGTATTCCGTGGTTCAATCTCTTTCTTCTCTCCGTGTTCTCTGTGCCTCTGTGTTTCAAGTTCTTCGTTTTATTCTCTTCACCACGCTAACCCAATTCTGACAGGCACTCCATGAAAAACTGTCTGCTGATCACCCTGACATTCCTGGGTGCAGTCACTGTCGTCTGGTCAGCAGATGACCCGCGTCGACCTGCGGCGATTGAAGCTCAGGATGTCCCGGTCGTACCGCCCGAACTGGCGGCTCGGCTGGCTCAGTACCAAAGTGTTCGCGGTGCAGCCTTTCGTGGGTGGGCTCCTGATGGCACCGGCGTGCTGATCTCGACCCGCTTCGGAAACTCGTCGCAGTTGCATCGCGTCTATGAACCGGGCGGCCGACGCGAACAGATCACGTTTTTCGATGAACCAGTCTCCGGAACGTTCATTCCCAAAGGGACTGACGGCGCGATCCTGATGTCGATGGATTCGGGTGGCAACGAGAACGATCAGGTGCTGCTGTTGGACCGCTTCCGGTATCAATCGGTTCTGCTGACCGATGGCAAATCACGCAATAAGCTCGGTGCGATCCGCCACGATGGTTCGCTGATGGCGATCACCAGTAATCAGCGTAACGGCCGCGATGTCGACATCTACCTGGCCAGTCCACGTCACCCCGGGCCAATGAAGATGCTGATGCAGGTCGAGAAGGAGACGTGGAATGTCCATGACTGGTCTCACGATGGCAAGTCACTGTTGATCTCGCGCTACGTCTCGATCAACGAGGTCTACCCTGCGGTCTTGGATGTCGAAACCGGCAAACGAACCGATATCACATTTCCAGTCAAAGGAAAGTTTGCCGCGGGGCCGATGGCCTTCACGGCCGATGATCGGTCGATCTTGATTGCCATGGATGCCCAGGCCGAATTTCGACGCCTGATGAGATACGACCTGGCCTCGCAGGCGTTTCTGGAAATTACGAACAAGATCAACTGGGATATCAGTGATCTGGCCATCGAACCGGCGTCAGGCGTCGCGGCGTTCACGGTGAACGAAGACGGAGCCAGCAAGCTGAATCTACTTCCAAAAGGCGTTGGCCCTTATCGCGATCTAAAGCTGCCGCTGGGAATTGTCTCCGGCCTGGAGTTCTCACCCGACGGCAAGCGATTGGGATTCACGCTGGCTCGTCCGGACGCTCCCGCCGATGTCTACACAATGGTCGTCGACAGCGGCGAACTCACACGCTGGACGTTCAGCGAAGTGGGTGGTCTGAATCCCGCGGCATTCATCGCTCCGACGCGGATCCAGTTCCCGTCGTTCGATGGTCGCCTGATCCCGGCCTACTATTTCAAACCGCGAGAAGACCGGCAACCGGCCGGTGCGCGAAGACCCGTTCCGGTCTACATCAGTATTCATGGTGGACCCGAATCGCAGTACCAGCCGTTCTTTTCCCCGATCATCCAGTTCTACTTGAACGAACTGGGGATCGCCGTGATCTGCCCGAACGTGCGCGGCTCGGCGGGCTACGGCAAGAAATACCTGGAACTCGACAATGCCGAGAAACGTGAGGACAGTGTCAAAGACATCGGCGCGCTGCTCGACTGGATCGCCAAGCAGCCTGAACTGGATGCATCCCGTGTTGCTGTCGCGGGTGGATCGTACGGGGGCTATATGACCTTAGCTTCCCTCACCAACTTCGGCGATCGCATCAAGGCCGGCATCGATAACGTCGGCATCGCCAGTTTTATCTCGTTCCTCGAACGAACCGCTCCCTATCGAGTTGATCTGCGTCGAGCCGAATATGGCGATGAACGCGACCCGCAGATGAAAGCCGTCTTCCAACGCATTGACCCGCTCAACAACACCGACAAGATCAAGGCAGCGCTGCTGGTCATCCACGGTCGCAACGATCCGCGAGTCCCCTTTTTCGAAGCCGAACAGATCGCCGCGCAAGTCCGAGCCGGAAATCGCCCGGTCTGGACCATCTTCGCCGACAACGAAGGCCACGGCTTCGCGAAGAAGGACAACAGCGACTACCAACGCGCCGTCGAAGTGCTGTTCCTGAAGAAGCACCTGAACCTGGAATAGTGCGTCAAACAAACGACTCTTCGTTTAACCGCGCGGGCAACGCCCCGCGCGTCGCCCGCCGTCAATCGTCCATAAGTCCCCTAAGTCGCATAAGTCCCATTTCTTCAATAGGACCAGTAAACCTCACGCCGTCGGCGTCGCATGCCCATGTTCATGCAGCCGCTTCGACAGATGCCGCAATCGCATCGCCAAGCCGATAGTCATCGCTCCCACGGCGACCATAAACGCCCCAATCAACAGCACCATGGCGATCGCCCCTTCGCCCGGGCGAGCCACCAGCATGCCGCCGAACAACAGTGAGATCACACCGGACAGGATCAGCATCCATTCATCATCGATGACCTTGCGTAGCTGAATCGCAGCGACGATTTCGAAGACGCCGCGAATGATCGCAAATACGCCAATCATCACGACAAACACCATCGCCGTCAGTCCCGGCCACAGCGACACAACCAGCCCCGCCAGAATTGCCAGCACGCCAGTCGCTACCATCTCCCACCAGATCCGCTGACCATGCTTAGCCGCCACGCCAATCCAGATGGCCGTGATTCCATCGGCCACGGTAAAAGCACCGTAGACCATCAGCAGCGACATCAACGTAATCCCCGGCCACATGATCGCCAGGATCCCCATGAACACCGCAAACAGGCCGCGAATCAGAACCATCCACCAATTGTCGGCCAACGTTTTGAGCATGATTTTCCAATGTGCGGGAGGTGCATGTGCTGGTCGCAGTAGCGAATTGTTCGCGCTACGCGAAAGAAGTCTAAGACGCCGCAAGTCAATCCGCAATTAGGGTGATTGTGCTCGTTTTTGATTTCAGGTCGGGTGCCACTGGTGGCAGCTTTGGGCCACCAGTGTCTTCGCGTCGCTGCAATCGCATTGGTCGGGTGACGAGCGAGTGCAACATTCAGCGTCACTATGCCTTGTTTATTCGTTGACACATCGGCAAGACACTGGCAACGCAAAGCCGTCGCCAGATGGGGATGAAAAATCTGTTGCTCAAGAGCATGTTATTGGTTGTTTGAATTCCATAACACAGATTCAGGAGCAACAGAGATGGAGATTGTACCGGTGTATGTTGGGTTGGACTATCACAGTGCTTCGATTCGGGTTTGCGTGCTGAACGAACAGGGGGAGACAGTCGTCAACCGGAGCGTGGCGAATGATCCAGGTGCTGTTCGGGACTTGGTTCGGTCGCATGGCGGGATGGTTCGAGCGGTCTCGATTGAGGCCTGTAGCGGCGCAGCCGATTTTGCGACAGCATTGACAGATCTGACGCAATGGCAGGTTCGCCTCGCCCATCCTGGTCGGGTGCAGCGGATGAAGAAAGACAAGGACAAGACGGATCATGGCGATGCGTGGCATCTGGCAGACCTGCTGCGAGTGGGTTATTTGCCGAACGTCTGGCTAGCGGATGAAACGACTCGTCAACTTCGTCGGCTCGTTCGGTTCCGAGCCGGAGTTGTCGCTCAGAGAAAGGACATCAAGTTGCGAATCTTGTCTCTACTGCGGGAGGAGCGGGTCGACAACACCAGCGGCAAGAGTCCCTGGTCAAAGCCTTGGATGGAATGGGTCAAAGCCGCGAAGTTGGGTGTGCAGTCGCGATGGGTTCTCGATCAGGAATTGCGGCGGTTGGAACAAGCGGAGCAGGATGTGGCCGAGGTGGATCGTCGAATGGAACAAGCGACAGAAGGAGACGCTGTCGTCGAGAAATTAAAAGCACAACCGGGCATTGGCCCCGTAACCGCTGTTACGCTTCGAGCCGTCATCGGACGATTCGACCGCTTTCAGACGGGGAAACAGCTTTCCAAGTATTGCGGGCTCAGTCCCTGCAATGCATCGACGGGTCCGAAACAATCTGATGCGGGACTGATCGATGCGGGGAATGACATCCTCCGAGTTCTTTTGATTCAATTGGCGAAGCGGTTGCCGCGGCATGAACCGCGTTGGAAACAACTGCATCTGAAATTGCGGATCACGAAGGGAGCGAATGTGGCTTCAGCAGCGATTGCCAATCGCTGGCTGCGGCGTCTGTTCCACGAGATGGTGACCAAACAAAAAGTGAAAGCGGTGGAAGGAATGCTGGCAGGCCTGGCGAGTTGACCTCGGCTCAGGCTCAGCAATCGGGGGTCGTCCCCGTCCACCTCACCGTCACATCGATCTGGTCAGTTGAAGGCCGACGTGACGGTGAGGCGAACGGGGACTCAGTCGAACTTGACACGAAGAAAGGACGGACCATGTCCGAGAATCAGGATGGGAGGCGATCACGCGGACCCGCGTTGTGAGGGCAAGCTCGAGTGCCACTTGGGATACACACCGGCCTTCGGCCGATGTCGATTCTCGTCGCCAGATCGGGCAGCCCTCACACTCTCGAAACACCCACATGGGCCACGTCCACAGCAACGGACGGACGCTCGGATAGAAGAATGGGATTCCCGCGGTGACCACCAACATCCAACGGCTCTGGGCAGGGTTGATTGATACTTGATTGTTGAACCAGGCGTCCCCATCCACTCTGGATTCGAGGTCTCCGCACCCCTAGTCCTGCTGTGAAAATGTCCGCGCTTTCTCCGATTTTGACACTTGACGAGCAACAGTTTTTCATAGAAGTGGCACCCGAAATCATGTTTTTCGCAAGCAAAATTGCGCACGATCATTTAGCAGCCATGACCACTGCGATGGCCGATCTGGACAGATGACCTCGCAGGACGGATCAAGGAAGTCCGAAAGAGGTACTTGGGTTCATCGCCACCTTTAATCCAAGCTTCATTTCTGATCAGGGTTCCGCTGACTGCCAAGCCGTCGAGTGTTGGTCGCCACCCTTGGTCCGACGTCAGTTGAACTCGGATCGCATTTTTCGTCCCCCAATCTCCTTCCGGTGAGAACAAGAACGTCCGGGCGGGCGATGTTGGCCAGTCCGTTGTGATGTTCGCATAGCCTTTCAAGCAAGTCTTTAAACCTTCAATGGAGCTTAGATCCTTGCGCTTGACCAGGTCGCCAAAATCTTCTCGGCGATAATCTGCCAGAGTCTCCGAGTGAAAGCTCACATAGTGCCAGATCGGAATACAGACAGCACAAGTCACGGCTGTCATTAATCCCACGATTGCAAGACGTCGTCCAGCGAAGTGGTATTTGTAAATCTCATACAGTCCCAACGCGGCGCAGCAGATTGCGGGCACCGCAAATGCAATCGCCTCCGGCATTGCCAAACCAATTGCGCCTAGCGGCGCGATAAGGACGGCGGCCACTGCGAATCGTGAAACCGGGCGGTAAGTCATAACGCACCTTGTGCCGCGAGAGCGGAAATCGGTTGCGACCTTCGGTTATACGCATCAAACAAGGCCACGCGTTGGAAAAGCGGCTGCGTTTCGACGTGTAAGGTTTTTCAATCGGCTCGGTAATTCCTGCTGTCCAATCGATTGGGACACCCAAATCCAATCCATCGCTCGCCTCGCGATTGCCGTAAATCCTCAATAGCTCAGGAATTCGAGATGTCGACACCTGCCGCCCCTGCTTTGTTTTCCTCTGTTCAAGTCGGGCTCTATTCGTTGTCCCACCGCGTTGTGATGGCCCCCCTGACTCGACTGCGGTCGGACCAGCCGGGCGATGTTCCCAACGACTTGATGGCCGAACACTATGGACAGCGGGCTTCGGCAGGGGGACTGATTATTGCTGAGGCGACTCCCATCTCGATTTCCGGACGCGGCTATCTGGGAGCCCCCGGGATCTATTCCGATCAGCAGGTCGTCGGTTGGAAGAAGGTCACCGACGCCGTCCACGCCAAGGGAGGCCGCATCTTCCTGCAGTTGTGGCATGTCGGCCGCCAATCGCACGTCGATATGACGGGTGGAGTCAGTCCTGTCACCGCATCTGCCATTCCGTATGAAGGAGTCGCCTACACGGCCAATGGCTGGGTCCAGGTCTCACCCGCTCGAGAACTGAAGATTGAAGAAATCCCCGGCATCATCGAAGACTATCGCCAGGCCGCAAGACGTGCGAAGCAGGCGGGCTTTGATGGTGTCGAACTGCATGGGGCGAACGGCTATCTGCTCGACCAGTTCCTGCAGGATGGCAGCAACAAACGAACTGACGCCTACGGAGGCCCTGTCGAAAATCGAGCCCGGTTCCTGCTCGAGGCAACCGCAGCGCTCGTCTCAGTCTGGGGTGGTAGCCGCGTTGGTGTCAGACTCGCACCGAGTGGCCAGTGGGCTCAAATGGGTGACAGCAATCCGGAAGCCACGTTTGGCTACGTCGCGGATCAACTGAATCAGTTTGGCCTCGCCTATTTGCACATTGTCGAGCCTCGTGTTGTCGGCTCTGAGGTCTCCGAAGACGGATTGCAACCGGTCGCCTCGGCGCAGTTGCGCAAAATATTCCGCGGTACAATCATCGCGGCAGGCGGTTTTGAGCCCGACGAAGCTGAAGCGATTGTGGAACGAGGGGACGCCGACCTGGTCGCGTTTGGTCGTCACTTCATCGCCAACCCCGATTTGCCGAAACGAATCGAGCATGGCTTACCCCTCAACGCCTATGATCGTACGACCTTTTACGGAGGTGATCGTCGCGGCTATAACGACTATCCTTTCTATCAAGATTTGCTTGTCGTCAGTCCGACAAAAACTCGCTCGGGCCAGACAGAAACGCTGGTCGGATCCAAGAATTAGCATTGTCTTGCGATAAGAGTACTGCGGCAGAAACCGGTTCAATCCTTTTACAGGGCGTAACAGATGAGCGTAATCGATGCCTGGGTGGCCAGCGGGCCAAAGCAGAAACTGGTACGACAGCAGATCGACCTCG
>DASYEA010001240.1:0-3590 GCA_036499265.1 Schlesneria sp.
CTGGGCCAGTGCCGATGAGTACATCGTTCAAATGACGGAACCTGTACTGGGTCCCAAGCGATCTCGCTGGCTGTATCCAATTCGTAGCGTTGCCAACAGCGGTGCGGTCATCGCTGCCGGCAGCGATTGGTCAGTCAGTTCGATTAATCCGCTGGATGCAATCCAGGTCGCCGTCACACGTCGTGGATTGGAAGAAGAACCCGGTCCTCCGTGGCTTCCAGAGGAAGTCGTGGATCTGCCCCTGATGCTGGCGGCCTACACCATCAACGGGGCGTATGTGAATTTCCAGGAACGAGAAACCGGGTCGATCGAAGTCGGCAAGGCGGCGGATCTGGTCTTGTTGAATCGAAACTTGTTCGATGTTCCCAAATACGAGATCCACCAGACGAAGGTGTTATTGACGTTGCTGGACGGCAAAGAGGTCTATCGAGATCCAACTTATGAGCCCAATCACGATGTTGCGACTGAGGTGACTACTGAGGAAAAATGATGTGCGGCTGCAACCGCGGAGGCGATCCCTCGAACCGAGCGACCCCGATCAGTTGTCGCTCGGCATCGATCAACGCGACCTCGGTATCTGGGCCAGCACCCAGTAGCGAACCGATCCCGATTGTTCGCCCTTGCCTGAGGGCACGAATTTCGTCAGCGCCCACAATTCGTTGCGGGAGTTCCGCCACGGCCGTCAACGCCGGTTGCAGAGCCGATCGCAGTCGAACCTCATCCAGATCGGCGAATGAGACGGCATCTTCAATGCGGCACGGTCCGACAGACAACCGTCGCAGCGACGTCATGATCGCGCCGCACCCAAAATGCTCCCCCAGATCGCGACCGATTGAGCGGACATAGGTCCCCGATCCGCATTCGATCTGCAGTACAAATTTGGGCAGATGAATTTGCGTGACGCGGATCGAAAAGACTTCAACACGACGCGCAGCGATTTCCACGGATTCTCCTTGCCGAGCTAGCTTATAGGCTCGCTGCCCCCCCACATGGACCGCAGAAAATTGAGGTGGAACCTGCGAAATCGCCCCGACGAATTTCGCCACCGCATCAGCAAGCATCTGCTCAGTGATGTGCGTCCAATCGCCTCCCTCCGTGATCTGGCCATCCACATCATCGGTATTGCTGCGGACGCCCAACTGGAACTCACCGATGTAGCGTTTTCGACCTTGCTGAAGGTAAGAAATCAAACGCGTCGCCGAACCGACCGCGATCACAAGAACCCCCGTCGCGAGTGGGTCCAAGGTCCCCGCGTGGCCGGTCTTGGCCGGACGCACGATTTTTGCAACCTTGTCTACAATCTGACGTGACGTCAAGCCAGCCGGCTTGTCGATTGTCACGATTCCGCACCAAACCATGATGACTCCGAGAAACAGTTCGACAAGAACAGTTGATTCTTGCGCTGAACGCGAACTTTCGTGTGAGCTGATTGACCCTTCCAACTGTGGACTTCTATACTGCGTACGTCTGCTCACAGCCACCTCGAGTTGATCTTGATCAATCGAATTCGCGGGTCAGCGATCATGTTCTTCTCATCGCCTCGTAAGCCTCTTCTGACGGGCCCTGCTTTAGGGTTTGCGTGGATGCTGTCGATTGCGCTATCAAGTCTGTGGGCAACGACGGCGTCGGCCAGTTGTGGGGACTACCTGCACCGGATGATCAGTGATGTTCCCGCCTCTTTCGTCGTAGAGATTCCGGGCAAAACCGAATCACCGCGGCCCGCGGTTCCCTGCACCGGACCGGCCTGCCAGAACGCTCCCGCCATACCAGACATGCCTAACTCGGTTGATGTTCGCTTCTCCTTCGCAGAACACCTGGCCATAGAATGCCATTCGTTGGTCAACCCGCTCGAACTTGCAGAGCAGTTTGTGTGCAACGAGCCGGTTCTGCTTCCCGAAGGTCATCGAGCCGGGCTTGAACGTCCACCTCGAATCGCTTGATTGGGACTCTCCAGTTTGGAGTGTTGAGACGTCAATAAGGACGCCGCCGCAGTTGCCAAAAGACAATCGCGCCGGCGCAATCCTGACGTTCCGATCAAGTTGATCTCGAATAGCCATCTCAATTGGGTGGAGTTTTTCATGTCTGACGCAACTTCTCCGGCAGCGCCCAAGCCGCTGCGACGTACTTACATTCCCGCCGTGGGACCTCGTCTACGTATTCTGATGTGGTTCGTCTTTATTCTGGTCGCCGTCTTGGGGGCCAATTCAGTTTATCTGGGTGGAGTGACCTTCCTGAGCTGGAGTTCGGGTCGCACCTACGAAAACTGGTTCTACATGCTGATGTTCGCAGGGCACCTTGTCCTTGGCCTGCTGCTGGTCGTCCCCTTTGTGCTGTTTCTGGGTATTCACCTCCTGAATACGCGCCTGCGAAAGAACAAGCGAGCGATTCGCGTCGGGTATGCGTTGTTAGTCGCATCGATCGCCGTGCTGATTTCCGGACTGCTGCTGATGCGAGTCGACTTGGGTGGTTCGTCTGCGTTGGTCATCAAGAATCAGGCCACTCGATCATTGGTCTATTGGGCGCACGTGGCAGCACCGTTGTTTTGCTTGTGGCTCTACTGGCTGCATCGCCTGTCCGGTCCAAAAATCAAGTGGAAATACGGCGCGGGCTATTTGGCAATGACGGGGGTCACCGCGGGCGGAATGATCCTGTTACATAATCAGGATCCAAGAAATTGGAATCAGGCAGGACCCAAAGAAGGCGAGAAATACTTCTTTCCGTCTCTGGCGCGGACCTCGACAGGAAACTTTATTCCCGCTGAAGCCCTGATGAACGACGACTACTGCCTGAAGTGCCACCAGGATGCCTACAAGGGCTGGTTCCACAGCTCGCACCATTTCAGTTCGTTCAACAATCCGGCGTACCTGGCGAGCGTCCGGGAAACGCGCGATGTCTCCTTGAAGCGAGACGGCAATGTACAGGCTTCGCGCTGGTGTGCAGGCTGCCACGATCCGGCCCCATTTTTCAGTGGGGCGTTCGATGATCCCAAGTTTGATGACGTGAATCATCCAACCGCTCAAGCGGGAATCACCTGTACGTCGTGCCATTCAATCGTCCATGTGAACAGCACCCGCGGAAATGCCGACTATACGATCGAAAACCCCGAGCATTACCCGTTTGCCTACAGCGACAATGCCATGCTGCAATGGGTCAACAATCAACTGGTGAAGGCCAAGCCAGCCCTGCATAAGAAAACCTTCTTGAAGGATCTGCATAAGTCCGCCGAGTTCTGTTCGACCTGTCACAAGGTCCATCTGCCCTACGAACTGAACCACTACAAAGAATTCCTTCGTGGTCAGAACCACTATGATCCGTACCTCTTGAGTGGCGTGTCAGGCCATGGAGCACGCAGCTTCTACTATCCCGAAAAAGCTGTCCAGAACTGTTCCGGCTGTCACATGCCAGTGAAAGAATCGAATGACTTCGGTGCCAAATTATTTGCGGATGCTAAGAGCCCCAGCATTCACAACCATCTGTTCCCCACGGCCAACACGGGTATCGCCTGGCTGAAAAATTCGCCAGAAACGATCGCCGCACATGAGGAATTCCTCAAAGGGAAACTGCGAGTTGACATCTTCGGTGTGAAAGAA
>DASYEA010001241.1:0-6132 GCA_036499265.1 Schlesneria sp.
GGTTGGCTTAACATGGTCCATTCGCTGCTGTTCCGCAATGCCTTCAGCGTTTTATAGATGGGCTCGCTCTGGCTGGCTCGTAGCCCGAACTGCACGACTTCCGGCAAAACTGTCTCGTAAGCTGTTCGCAGGGGGTCGGAATTCAGCACGCCGAACAAATGCCCGACCGGCTTCCATCCGTATTCGAATGGACGGTCGAGCTCTTCCAGGCGACCGATCGTTCCCTGCCAGGTGGGAGTCAATTCTGATTCGATCGCGGTCAGCTTTTCGTTGGATGCCGCTAACACGTGCCGAACTGCTGGAACAATTTGTTCAGGACGAATTGCCGCAAAATCAGGCAGTCCAGAAGTCGCTAACAGGGGATTATTGATAAGCATTGCGTCGTCTGACATCACCGGATCCTTCAACGTCACAACACCGGTTTCCCGGCGTTTCTGAACTCCAATTTCGCGTCCATTTCAATTCGGAGTTTAGACGGAAGAATCGAACGATGCATCTCGCCCCAGCCAAAAATCGGTCACCTGATACTGGATCTGACGTAAGATCTTGACAAACGACTGGCGGAGGAGCGTCGTAAGAGGGTATGTTGAACTCGGTTTCGATAGAATTCTGCTGTCGGGCCGCTCCAGTTCTCAATCGTGTGCGGAGTTTGCAAGGATGTCGTCGCGTACCATCAATGTGTCACTGTCGGCCTTAGCCCTGATTGGAACGGCGACACTGTTCTTTGCGGTGGCTTCCTGTTCATCGTCGGTGGTCCCTTCGACCGCCCGTGCCCAAGACGCAACCGCCGAAGAAACAGATCCCGATTTCATCGTTCCCGATGGAACGCCGCAAGAAATCAACGAATTCGTCGACAAGCTGAAAAAGAAGAAGCCTAAGTTCGCCAATCGGCAGGAATTTATCGACTACACCGTAAAAACGCAGCGAGCGGTCAGTAATGCCGCGGACAAAATCCTCAAGCAGGAGACGACCGACAAGGTCGCTGCCAGCGCTGCCCAAATGAAGCTCGCGGCACTGACGATGCTTGCCTCGGGTTCAATCGAAGACTATCCCCAACAGGCTCTGACAGCCGTCACGACATTCAGAGCCGATCCACGTCCGGCGGTTGTCAAAGTCGCCAACGAATTCTGGAATGCGATCCGTATCTTCAACACCTCGACCATGACTCCAGAGGCAAGGAAAGAGCTGGCGAACGAACTGGTGAAGGGGGTGACAGAATCGAAGTTCTCGCGCGAGTCTCTGGGGAACGCCATGCAATTGGCCGATGTTCTTGCCTCTCAGCAGCAAAAGATCGATGAGGCCGGCGAGATCTACGATCGTCTCGCGATTGCCGCTTCGGAATCGAGCGACGCCAAATTTCAAAAAAATGCGGAGCTATTCGAAGCGATGGGGCGCCGCATCCGACTACCAGGCAAATTCATGTTATTGAAGGGGAAGACCCTGGCGGGTGGCGAACTCGACTGGGCCTCCTATCGCGGCAAGGTTGTACTGGTCGATTTCTGGGCCACATGGTGTGGCCCCTGCATTGCCGAGTTGCCCAATGTCAAAGAGTGCTACAAAAAATTCCACGACAAAGGTTTTGATGTCGTTGGAATCAGCCTCGACCAAACTCGCGAGGCATTGGAGAAATTTGTCGAGAAGGAAAAACTCCCTTGGGCGCAACTTTTCGATGATGACGTCACGAAGGGCGAAGTCTGGAGTCATCCCATGGTTCGCTACTACGGCATTGATGCCATTCCCGCCGCGATCCTGCTGGATAAAGAGGGAAAAGTCGTCTCGATGGCCGCTCGGGGTGAAGATTTGCCCAAGTTAGTCGAGAAGCTATTAGGCAAGGCCGAATGATTCGATCCGACTGACCTCTCCGTGTGAAGTTGACATGAGGGAGGACCGGACTGGTCCTGTCCACGATGGATTGGCGAACGGAGAGGTAACAATGCTGCGCTGGTTGCCATTCTTGATCTGTATCGCAGGTCAATTTGCATGGTCTGCAGATGAAACCCCCAGTGCGACGAACCCGGAGAATGGCATCAAACCGGGCCATTCTCTGCATGGGGAGGCCTTTGACGAAGGTCCCCGTCGCGCGGCGTACTTGATGGGAACGACTGGCAATGTCTCGTTCCCGATTACCTCCAAACATCCGCAAGCCCAGCCGTTCTTCAACCAGGGCATCGGTCAACTTCACGGCTTCTGGTACTTCGAAGCTGAACGCTCGTTCCGCCAGGTCTGCCTGCTCGACCATGATTGCGCCATGGCCTATTGGGGCATGGCCTTGGCCAATGTCAACAATGACAAGCGAGCGAAGCTATTCATCGCCGACGCGGTCAAGCGCAAGGGCTCCGCAACCGATCGCGAGAAGATGTACATCGACGCCCTGGATGCGTGGTACAAGGCGGAAACCGGCGACGAAAAGAAACGGAAGTCCCGCGCTCAAAACTACGTCACGGCATTCGAAAACATCGTCCATAAGTTTCCCGACGATGTGGAAGCCCGCGCGCTGCTCGGCTTGTTCTTGTGGCAGAATCGCTCTGATTTGTCGATCGCCAGCTACTTCGCCATCGACGCGTTGATGAACCAGACGCTGACCATCAACCCGCTGCATCCCGTGCATCACTATCGAGTCCATCTGTGGGACAACGATAAAGCCTCGCAGGCCGTGAATTCAGCCGAGAACTGTGGCCGATCGGCTCCGGGCATTGCCCATATGTGGCATATGTCGGGACATACCTATTCGGATCTGAAGCAGTATTTTGACGCCGCCTGGCACCAGGAAGCATCGGCCAGAACAGATCATGCGTACATGATGCGCGATATGATTTTTCCCGATGCCATCCACAACTTTGCCCATAACAACGAATGGCTGGTTCGCGACCTCCAGAATGTGGGGCGAGCCAAAGACGCCATCGCCATGTCGCGGAATGCCATCGAATTGCCGCGGCACCCCAAGTACAACACGTTTCCCGGCGGCGGAAAGAGTGCCCACTACGGCCGGTTGCGACTTTATGAAAGTTACACCCAATTCGAAATGTGGGACGCGCTGATCGCCGATGCGCAGACGCAGTATCTCGGTCCGGTGGAAGATCATGCCGAACTTGTGAAGCGACTTCGCCTGTTGGGACGAGCCTACTTCCGCAAGGGCGATGTCGAACATGGCCAGACACAACTGGCCTCTCTCGAACGTCGCTTGAAACGCGCCAATCAAGATCGGACTGAGGCCGTTGATGTCGCCGTCGCGAAAGCACGATTTGAGGGTAAAGACGCGAAGGCCGTCGAGGCGGCCGAAAACCAGGCCAAACAACCCACCAATGAAAAGATCCGCCTCCTTGAACGCGCCATCGATGAGTTGCAAGGATATGTGCTGCTCCATAACGGAAAGCCAGCCGAAGCACTGGATCGACTGAAGAAGGCGGCAGGCCTGTCTGACGAATATCTCGCCGAGATCGAGTTTCAAGCGGGCAAAAAAGACGAAGCTCTGAAGACGCTGCAGAAGCTCGTCGACAACAACAAGAACGAAGTCCTGCCACTGACGGCCCTGACGCTCATGCAGTGGCAACAGGGCAAGAAGGACGAAGCCAAACAGACTTTTGAAAAGCTGCGCGACATTTCCGGTGTAATCGACATCGATGTCGCCCCATTCAATCGGCTCGCCCCCATCGCGGCCGAACTCGGCTTTGGTGCCGATTGGCGCAAGGCCAAACCCGTCGCGAAAAATGCGGCCGACTTGCCGCCTCTTGCCGTGTTAGGTCCCCTTCATTGGTCGCCGTCACCAGCCAAGGACTGGGCCTTGCCGGATGTGACCGGCAAACTCCACACGCTGGCACAGCATCGCGGACGCCCTGTCGTGGTCGTCTTCTATCTCGGACACGGTTGCCTGCACTGCGCCGAACAACTGCAGGCCTTCGCCCCGAAGACGGCAGAATTTGAACAGGCTGGAATCTCACTCGTTGCGATCAGTACCGACAGTCCGACCGATCTTAAGAAGTCACACGAAAGCTATCAGAAGGACGGATCGTTCCCCTTTCCGCTCGTGTCTGACAATGACTTCGTCGCGTTCAAGCAATATCACGTGTTTGACGATTTCGAAAACGTCCCGTTGCACGCCACGTTCTTGATCGATGAACTCGGCCGCATCCGCTGGCATGACATCGGAGCCGAACCCTTCATGGATGTGAACTTTGTCCTGAAAGAATCCAAGCGGCTGCTGTTCCCAAATCAAATTCAAGAAGTCCCCGAACCGGCGATCTTGAACGAAGACATTCCCGCCGACGCTCTCGATCCCCGGAACGTCTTTCCAGTGCAGAGCGTGCCGTCTCCCATGCCGAGTGTCATGGGTGGCTGATGCCTCTCCAGCCAACGGTTAAAGATCTTGTTCAGTTCGTCACCACCGCGTTGGAATACGAGCTCCTCAGTCTCTCCGAAGTCGTCGCTTGGGGCGACAACGTCATCGCCAGTCAAGACGTCCCGCCAACATGGGCCCTCGACTTGGCCATGGCACCCGATCTCCTGGCCGTGGGGGAAATCCTGCGACAGATGGAATGGCTGCCTGGATCTTGCACTCGGTTGATGAATGAACGACTTCTCCTCGGCCTGTTGAGGAGATGCTGGATCAATAGCATCGTCGATAGTGAGAAAGCCAAGTCCACCTTGGGGCAGATGCAACTCCATTACAACGATCACCAAGCCTATGGTGAATTCGTCGATATCGAGGCAGTGCGAAGGCTTCTCTTTCGAGAATATCTGGAAGATTTCCCACACTGCGACGACGTTCCGTGGCAACTTGGTCAGATCTTCGCTTCCTGCCAGTCTCTCGACGAACTTCTCCCTGACTGGATCTGATCGCATCGATCTTTTGATCCGACCACCGTCCTCACACGTTCTCAAAGACAGTTCAGCTAAGTTCAGTGAATGGTCTCCGCGACCGTGCAGGATTTCGATCGAATCCATTAGACTGCGGCACTCTTAAAAGCAGCGCAGCCACATCAGTGGAAAGGATCGACGCATACCATGAGAAATGAATTCGAAGGATCACCCAAATCCTGGCCTCCGTTGGGCCTTCCGATCGGAAGCGTCCGAGCGTTACTCACTTTGATCGTTCTGGCCGTCGTTGCGACGCGGTTGGCGCGAGGCCTGAAAGTGGAAGCGTTGTGGGTGCAGACACTCCTGATTGCCCTGGCACATTACTTCACGTCACGGCGATTCGTCTCGTTGCCTCCGGATGTGATGGTCCGCCTGGAAGAAGAAGGTATTCTCGAACCGGAACGAAATCCGCTGTTCTTGCCAAAGAATACGATTCGCTTGGTGATCTTACTCGTGTTTGCCGGGTTGGCTGCCTATCTGTACGAGAAAAATCAGTTTCAGGCAAGCAGTCCGGCCGTGCAGTTAATTGGAGTTGTCTTTGCCTATATGCTGGGCGCGGTGACGCGAACGATTGGAGGCTGGATCAATCGACGACGCTCGACCCCACCGACGGGAACCTGGGGCGATATTAAAGCGATGACGGTCTTGGTGGTGCTGGTTCTCGCTGCGATTCCCGAGTTCCTGAATATGCAACTGGACCTGCCGCCGCTTTTCCATCAGATCGCGCTCGCCATGATGCTGTTTTACTATGGCTCGCGATAGTGACCTGACGACGATTCAGTGGGCGATGAGTTCAACCTCATCGCCCACTTCTATTCGTCCGCTTCCCACGCCAATCAAACGAGTATTCACACTCAGCCGATAGAAGTGATTAAATCGCTCGCGAGCGGCCCACGGCGGAAGTTCGGCAGCCCGATGATCGGCAAATTCTCGGGCGAACTCACGCCAGACTTCGCCTGTCTGCGGATCACGGCTCGGGACCACGCATCGCTGACAGGGATTCGTTCCGGCGAACACCACCCGACCCACACGAAAAGGACGAGCCGTATCGGCTGTACTTCCGTAGAGTCGATCCTCCCAGAACGGGTCGGAAGCATCGATCTCCAGATTCGCCCGCATTCGAAACCGCATCTGATCCAGCGTGAGTCCGGGAAACCATGAAGCGGTGGACACCAACGTCTGCGTGCTTAATATCGTTGGCCCCGGCGCTTCGTCATCGTCCGGAAAGCCACCTTCTTCGTGCTCCACCAACGTCACGTTGGTCGAGAAATACTCGCT
>DASYEA010001242.1:0-3163 GCA_036499265.1 Schlesneria sp.
GGCTCGAACGGCGCGACATCGTTTGAGGCTCGCGATCCATTGGAGTCCATCGCCTCTGCCGAACTCGCATCGACCCACTCACCCTGACGAGCAATCGTGCTCCGCCGGAATTGGACCGGTTCGTGATCGCGCCGGGACTGTGGCGAAGGTGCAGGAGGCAGAGACGCTGTCCAATCAGCTTGAGTCGAAGTCGGTTGAGTGACCTGAGCAAACGCATCCGACTGCCAGTCGTCTTTGGCCGCGGCAACTTGGATTGCGGGAGTTGAAGGCTTTGCAGCGGGTGCTACGTTCGGCTTACTCTTGGCAACTGCAACTCCATCCGCCTGCTTTCGCGCCAACAAATGCTCGCGCCATCGGACGGCCTCGTTGGCTTCTGCGGGCTTGCCACCACTACCGAACAACGAGGCATTCGACGCTTGAGCGACAGCCTGATCCGCCAATCGAATCGCGAGATCAATCTTGCCGTCGGCCGCTTCCAATCTCGATTGGACCAGAAGGTCACCAGCGGATTCCGAGGATTTTCTTTGAGCAATCGGTCGTACGGCTTCGGGTCGTCGTTCATCGACAGCGACATCTTGCGAAGGCATCGGCTCTTGTGCGGCAAACGACATCCCTGCGGTTCGCGTTTGCACTTCCGGCGGGGCCGCTTTCGCAACGGCAAGCACCGGAGTCTTCCGCGGTTGCTGCGCGATCGCCCGTGGTGTTGTCTTGGGCGGAGCGGATTTGACGGGAGGTGCGACCGGGACTTTTGCGACCTGTGGTGCGGCGACTGCTTTCGGTGTTGAGGCAACTTTCGGTGTTGAGGCAACTTTGGGGGCGGCAGCGGGGGACGCTTGGACTGCTGGCGATGACGGACGAACAGCCGGCTTGGCGGCGGATTGAGCCGCGATGCCGCTCACGGTTCCGCGTCGAGCTCGAGTCTCGGCCAGAAACCGGGCGGTCTCCGCAGGAGAACACTCTCCCGTAGGGCCCACTACTTGAGCGGCGGCTTCCGAAATCTTCGCGGCGCGCTCGGCGAGCTGAATAGCCTTCGCTTGATCGCCTTGCTCGGCCGCACGGCGTGAGTCAGCTTTCAACTTGCGAATAGAGGTGTTAAAGCCGCTTTCGGTGGGAAGGGGTTGACTGGCGGATTTATCACCGGACCGGGATTGCTTCCAGAGCTCAGCGAACGCCGGTGTGCCGATTCCGCATGCGAGCCCGACCGTGGCCACCCCGGCGACCGTTAGCAGTCGCCAATTTCGTGGAATGATCGCCATTACGCTGATGTTCCGTGCCGACTCTGCCATTGCGCCTCCTTGCAGTATCGTGCCCGTCCACTCGAGCCTGATCGCCGGATGCGTCCGACAGAACGGCGGCAATTGTGAGATGCTCCAGTGAAGGTGCAGACTGCACTCCTCTCTGTTCGGATCGGTGGTTTCCGGTAGACCGCTGTAGCTGGTTATAGGGATTCCAACGGCTTTGCCGCTGAAGAGGGGGCCCTGCGCGATCCAGAATTCGTCCCTTGTCGAAGTTCCGTAGCCAGCAAAGTCTTCCTAGATTGTCGCGAATGTCGTTCGTTTACGAATCTCAGACGTTCGGTGTCTGGGTTGACGGCTTCGCCGTTCGAGCGTTCACTAGCCAGATCTAATTTGTTTATCCATCACAAAGGAATTGCCATGAGCGAAGTTGCCATCATGCTGAATCTGCTGGAGTACACTCGAATTCGACTCCTCGGGACACTCGACGAAGTCTTGAAGTTGCCGGATCCCGCTGCCGCGCTGGCTTGGCAACCTGGACCAGGCCGAGCTCACATTGGCTGGCAAATCACCCACGTTGGAATCACCGAAGAACTGACCGCCACTGAACGCCTGTTGGGAACGGCACCCGCTTATTCAGACCTTGTGCCGCGGTTCAAATTCGGCAGCAAGCCCGATCAAAACGTCCCCGATGCGGCGACGATTCGAGAGATTTTGACTTCTACGCGAGCACATCTGGTCGAAACACTCTCGAAGATCAAAGACGATCAGTTGGACACGATCCCGGCCTGGTACGCCGAGCGCGGATGGTCATTGCGACGGATCCTGCAAATCCTGGCCTGGCACGAATCGCATCATCAGGGTCAGGCCCACATTACGCTGAACCTGTGGAAGGCCGCTCATCCTGCATAGGCCGAGTTCGTTGTGCCGCCCTCGGGCACAAGAACCACGGACAAGGCAGTGGACGGGAACAGAAAAGTAAGGTAGCCGAGTGACCATCATCAAACGTGGTAACGACATCAGTGGTGCCGAGTTCAGCAGGTGTGAAAAGTATCGCTTTTCACTCTGGCGGACGTGGACAGACAAGGGACTCGACGGACGACTGTGTGCCTTCATCGGCCTCAATCCGTCGACAGCCACAGAGTCGCTCAACGACCCAACGATTACCCGCTGTATCCGGTTCTGCAAGGACTGGGGCTACGACGGCTACGTGATGCTGAACCTGTTCGGGTTCCGGGCGACTGATCCGAAGGTCATGAAGGCCCAATTTGATCCGGACGGACGTGAGAACAACAAACAGATTCTTCGCTGGACCGGCAGGGCGAAGATCGTCGTCTGTGCCTGGGGGATCCACGGCAAGCACATGGGTCATGGACAGAATCGACGGAACATCCTCGATCGCCATGGTGTGGCAATTCATCACCTCGGACTGACCAAGGCTGGACTGCCAAAACATCCGTTGTATCTCAAGGCTGACACGAAGCCTGTGCCGTGGCCCCCGTGCGGTGTGGCTACGTCCGCAGGTGATGAGGTTGAGTCCTGATTTTCGGTCTTCGCAATAATCTATCAGACGCAGACGAGATCGTCTGCCAAAACCATCGGCCCAACCTCCGAGAGGCTGGGCCGATGGTACTAAATAGATTCGCACAATCCCGAACCGCGACTTACTTGATAAACAGCATTTCCTGGTAGGTTGGCAGCGGCCAGTGATCGTCGGCGACCACGCCTTCCAGTTCGTCGACGACCGCGCGAACGGCTTCCGTGGCTGGCTTCAGTTGCTTCGCACAAACCTCGGCCGCCTTCTGAGGATTGGAGACGCCGTGTCCGCCATGACAGTGATCATGGATCAGGTGCTCCAGCTTGGAGACTGATTCGTTCAACGACTTGATCAACCCCGTCAGCTTGTTCAACAGCGAAGCATCGAAATC
>DASYEA010001243.1:0-3058 GCA_036499265.1 Schlesneria sp.
TCAAGCGGTGATCTGCTCGAATGGCCTCAGAACGGCAGAATCTGCAACAGACGGACAACGACATTCCTGTCAACCACAGGCGACACTGTCATCGGCCAGCGGCACTGTTCAGAGACCGCTTCAGGCGGACTGCTCTACCACAATCGTATCGGCGATCATACGAATCGCCGAACGAACTGTCGGATGAGAAACTTTCAGGTTCATGGCCTCGATCAACGACAACCAGTCCATGTCGCGCGTCAGCCACCAGCCTGGCGCGGATGTCGACAGACCGACCAGGCCAAGATCGATCAGCCTCGCGACAGCGCGCCGCACAATCCCTGCCAACTTGAACGGCAGCGAACGAACGTGGAGAGCAATCATCTACTGCAGATCTGCTGGACTCGCGAAGAGTGGGCGGACAGTTGCTGCTGATTGCCCGTTGAGTGCTACTGGTGCGCCGCATTGCTACGATGCGATCGAATGATCGATGCGTCGTCCGCGATGACCTCTCAACTTTGAAAGCCAACCATGAAGCTGTCGCTTGGTCCGCTGATTCTCCTCTTGGTTTGTTGTCACGTTGCTCTCGCGCAAGACCCCGCTGCGAAAACGCCCTTCGTTCCCGAGCCGATCTTGCCGAATGGACAGGTGCTGTCGCTTTACCCCGCCGGCTCATCACGACTGAAACAAGATCGAGTTCACGAGGCTGAAAAATACAACACCAGCCTCAAGAACAAGTCTGACAAAATTCTCAACGTCATCAATGTCCATAACCCTTCCATCGAAGTCCATCTGGCGGGAGACGAACCGCCAAACACCGGAGCCGCCGTGATCATCGCTCCAGGCGGCGGGCATCAGATTCTGTGGGTCGGCCCTGAAGGTGGGGATTTTGTCGCGTTCTTCAAGAAGCATGGCGTCTCGACGATCATTCTCCGCAACCGCTTGCGAGTAGATGGCTACGAACCCAAGACAGACGCCGTGAATGATGCCTTTCAAGCAATCCGCGTCGTCCGTTCGCATGCGGCTGAATGGAAGCTGGATCCTGCCAAGATTGGGATCATGGGTTTTTCAGCAGGTGCCGAACTGTCGGCTCCAACCGCTTTGTTCTTCGATGACTTTGAACGCGACAACAGTGACCCGACTGACCCACTGGCAAAGGTCTCGCCCCGTCCCGATTTTGTCGGTGTGATCTATCCGGGTCCGACTCCGTTCACGCAAGACGCCGCGACGAAGATCCCCAAGAATGTTCCCCCCAGCTTCATCGCCTCTGCCGGATCAGGTGACCGGATCCACGCATTGTGGGCGGCAGATTATTTCACCGCGATGTTGAAGGCCGGAGTCCCCAACCTCGAGATGCACATCTACGGCAACGGAGGCCACGGCGGTGGCTTAACGGCTCGCGGCGGCATTCCGTTTGGAACCTGGACCGATCGGTACATCGATTGGTTCAAAGATCTGGGCTTCCTGGGGAAACCTGGAACACAGACGAAAGCAGCGATCGATGTCGAAGCGTTCGCCAAAAAGAAGGAGAAGTAACTCTCGACTCGTTTTGGATTTCAAGTCGGGTGCCACTGGTGGCAGCTCTGGGCCACCAGTGTCTTCACGTCGCTGCAATCGCGTTGATCGGGTAACAAGCGTGTGCAACATTCAGCGTCAGCACGCGTTGTTTACTCTTTGACACATCGGCAAGACACTGGCAACGCACTATCACTGCGCATCCACCAGCGGCTTTCCCGAATGATCAATCGCATCCGGGAATTGCTTCTTCAGTTGCTCGACCAGTTCGTCCGCCTTTTCCTTTTTATCTCTAGCACGATAGGGAGCGGCCAGGGTGTATCGAGCGAAGGGACCGACCTGCACGCCATCGCGTCACAATAGCGTTCGACTCGGTCACTCACGGGCGGCTCTCTTCTCATTCGTCATTGAGTCACGATGGCGGCTTCATCGACGACTTCGTCACCACGATCGTATCGCCGATGATATCCCCTAACCGTTGACGATGGCCCGTCAGAGCAATGCTTGCAATCCCCGGTGTCCAGCAGAGGAAGCAACACGCATCGAGATACAGGATGAGCTCGCGAGTTAAGCTCCTTGCCAACCCGCAGGGTCGTAGTGATGTTTGAAACACTCGCAAGCCGCAACACCACTTTCCCAAAGTCAGGCCCCAGCGAGCCTGACCCACCACGATCAACCCTTCACAAACCACAAGCCATAGAATCAGCGTGCAGAGGATTCGTGTCGCCGATTCCACCGTCGGATGCGAAACCCTCAGATTCAACGCCTCGATCAATGTCAACCAGTCCATGTCGCGAGTCAGCCACCCGATCAGCGCCACAGTCGACAGACCGATCAGTCCGAAGTCGATCAGCCGCGCGATGGCACGGCGTATGATCCCCGCCAACCTCACCTGCTGCGAGCCGAACCCATAGTCGGGCCGCGTGTAGAACCACATCAAGACTGTGGCGCCCAGTCCATAGACGCCGCCGAGCAAGAGCGTAAACATTCGCATCGTCACCGCCCAGACCAACGCGTGCGCCGCCATGAAATTGCGAAACTGGACGGTCTGAGTTCCGGGAATGAAAGTGATCCCCTTCGCGTCGACTTCGTACAAATGCAGCAATCCCGTTGATGTCAGCGCCAGCACGAATGAAGTCTGGTGATCCTGGCAGATCGCCGCGCGAACCATTGATGTCCCTAGCGGAAAGGATTGCGTTGCGAACTCAGACCAGTGCCCGTCGTTGAAGCGAAACAGATGTCCGAGGACGGCACTGGCATCATCAGTGTCCACGACGACTGCGGCAGGCTTTCCGTCCACCAGCAAGCCAACATGATTGGGAAACTCCCCGCATGCCAAAGAGAGGGTTTTCCCAACCATCGGCGTTTTATTGACGACCGACCAACCAGCCACATCGGCGGGCGTGTTTTCCGCGTAGAGCGCGGAAACAGGCGATTCAACCACATTGCCGTTCGCCGTCGCCGGACTGGCGAGCGCGCGCAACGGCAATCCTTCGTGATGCAGCATGCGTCCTTCGACGTCCAAAAAGAGGTGAAGTCGATTGCCCTCGTTGATGCAAGCCGC
>DASYEA010001244.1:0-5988 GCA_036499265.1 Schlesneria sp.
GGTTGTGTCACACTCTCCCCGGAAGCGCGCAATCACATCGACATGTTCATGACCGACCTGGGAACCCGCCAATCCCAGATCGACGAAGCCCTGTTCCACTGGACCTCGCATCTGACCGGCCAAGCCGCCAGATTAGCTCTCGTCATCCACTTGTCCCGCTACGCCGCCGGAGAACACGTCGATCCGCTCCTCTGTGACGCCACCAGCATGCAGCACGGCATCGCGCTCGCCCGCTGGTTTGCCTATGAAGCCCAACGAGTTCTGAAAAAGGTCTCCCTGACCGCCGAACGTCGTGATCTGCAGCAGCTTTACGAATGGATCCGCCGACACCCAGCAGGTTCTGTCACCATCCGCGACGTCTGCCGCTCCAACAGCCGCAAGTACCCGACCGCACAATGCGCCATGGCCGCCATGACCAAATTAAAAGACAGCGGCCTCTGCCAATGGCTCCACACCACCCCCGGCCCCCAAGGAGGCCGCCCCACCCACCGAATGGAGGTGATCAAGAAGAGGAAAATGACGAGTGACGAGAGGAAAGGAACAGCCCCCATCAAACAACCAGTCGAACCCAGCACCCATTCAACCATCAGCCGCTCGCCTGCCGAGGTTGTGTCGAACACAGAAGAACGAATCGTCACAACCGGAAGGCCCCATTCCGTGTAGCGGATCGCCTTCACGTAGCCAAGGTCGCCAAGACCTTGGGCAAAAGGCCATGTGCTAACAACGTCAAATGACGCTCAACCCAAGGTCTTGGCGACCTTAGCTACAGGAAAGCCGAGGTCCCGTCAGTTGTGTCATGCACCTGCACGAATCGTCTTCTCTCCTCTTCCAATTTTCAATTTGCATTTTGCAATTCGCAATTTGCAATGTCCCCTCTTCCTACGTAGCCGATCTCGCCAAGACCTTGGGCAACGTCCGATTATGTCATGCACAGTCTGCGTCTCAACCTTTTCCAAATCCGTGTTTCATCCGTGTTCATCCGTGGCTAAAAACCTCTTCTTTTAACCGTCCCGTCACTCAAACAGCGACTTCGTCGCCTCCGCCAGCTTCTCGGGACTATGGTTCTGTCGGACGCCCGCGTGGCCTCGCTGGGCGAGTTCCAGTCGCAACGAATCGTTCGTCAGCACTCGTTCCAATGCATCAGCTAGTTGCTCAGGAGAATCAGGAGGAACAAGCAATCCGCCACCGGTCGATTCGACGAGTTGCGGGAACGCGCCGTGGGCAGGCAGCACGACCGGCAGCCCGTTAGCCCAGGCTTCCAGGACGTAGATTCCCTTGGGTTCGTGGTAAATGGTGGGAACGCTGAGGACATCAAGCGTTTTCAGAAACTCGATCTTTTCACTCTTGTCATCAGGGCTGCCAATGTATTCGAAGTCTTTGCCCAACGGAGCCGCCGCTTTGACGATGTCGTCGAAATACGATTGGTGCTGCAGGCCCAGGTACCCGCCCGCCCTCAAACGGACATTGGGGATACGCCGACGCAGCAGCAGGACTGCTTGCACAAGTCGATCGAGACCCTTTTCGGGGCAGATTCGGGCGAAGTAGCCAATCGTTAGTGGATTGCCGGAGACTCCCTTGGGCTGCCCGTCATGCGCGGCCGAGTCCAGTGTCAGCGGCAGTTGGCGGAATCGATCGAGGGGCAGAGTCAGATAGCTGGCCATGAAGTCACGATAGTAGTCACTATGAGTAATGTAGCCGTCAAAGTCAGCAGAACGTTTCGACATCAACGACATCACTTGGCTGCGATATGGCTCAATCAAGCCGTCGAGGAAGATGTCGTCTCCCTGCAGAACGCAATAGACGGGACCTTGATGAACCTGCTTCAACGCGCGCAGAGATCCACACAGCAAAGCATTGCTAAAGCAGACAACGTCGGGCTTCAGATGCGACACGTACATCGCCAGTTCTTCACCTGCCCGACGATGCGGACCTTGCTCCCCTTCGACCATCGACAGCGTCATGGCTCCCAGGTCACGAGCATCCGTACTGATCGCGCGGCGAGTGGCCAGGCGGATGACGGTGGGCGAATCGAGCCAGCGCGTCAGGAATCGGGGGATCCGGCTCCACCAGCCGAATTGGCCTTCCATGTAGGTGTTGATGCCACCGAAGAAAACCGGCGACGAGGTTTGATCTTCTTCTTCAACGCGGATCGGCGTGTAGAGTGGAATCAGGCTGACTTCAACACCAGCGTCTCGCAGCGCCTTGGCCCAGGTGTTGTCGTGCATGCACGAGCCGCAAAACATCCCGGCTCCCCCGGCGGTGATGATGGCAATATGCATGTCGAAGACGATTCCAATAGCAAACGAAGTTTTACAAATACGAGAAAGAGCAGTCCTACTTCACACCGTCGCGAAGCTGACGATAGTACTTCAGACCTGGCAAAAAGAAGGACCCGGCCAGGACAAACCCGAACAGGATCAATCCGAAATTGGTGACCGGCAAACGCGTGATCAACGCCATCGCAAAGGCCGTCAAATAGAGCGCCGTGGCCTGGATGTAAAACTTCCCCGACAGGATTCCCGCCTTAGCGAGAAACACATTACCGGCGATCAGAGCCAGCACCGGCGACAACGACAGGACCGGCAACTGCAGCAATGCTTCCAACCCGAACAGCAACATACTCGCGAGACTACTACCCGCCCAAAGATGAGCAATTTGACGTTCGACAAAAGTGATCGGACCGGACCGGCGACGCAGTTCCCAGAAGATCATAGCCCATGTTCCAACCCCGACCGACCAGAGGGCGGCGAATGGCCAGCGATCGGAAACTCCTTCCCACTGCATCAGGTTGGTAATGAAACAGAGCGAGAAGACGACCAGGCTATGCCACATCCACAACAGGCCCCAGTTCTCCAGAATGGCGGCATGATGTGTTTCACGGAAAGCCCGCGTGATGATCTGCGACAGGTGCGTCGACCGAGCCGAGATCGGTTCGTTGGCGAGGTACGCTTCCAGATCATCGGCCAGTGTATCGGCCGTCGCATAACGCAGATCCTGCGGCTTCTGCAGACATTTGAGCGCGATCATTTCGAGGTCGGGATCGACCTTGGGGTTCAACATCCGCGGCGGGACAGCATCTTGTTCGAGCACCATCAGAACCGTATCGAGTGCCGATTCTGCCTGGAATGGTGGCCGACCCGTCAGCATCGCATACAGGATCGCCCCCAACGAGTAGATATCCGACGCAGTACTGACGTGACCCCGATTGCCTGCCGCCTGCTCCGGAGCCATATAGCTGGGTGTGCCGAGGATCGCTCCACTTTGTGTGATGCTATGCAGCCCGATCAGATGCGAGTCGCTGGCATCCGATTTCACTCGCTTCGCCAGACCAAAGTCAGTGACAAACGGATGACCCTCTTCATCAATCAGAATATTGGACGGTTTCAGGTCTCGATGCAGAACGCCGCGGCGATGGGCATCGGCGATGGCCCGACAGATCGGAGCCAGCATTTCCGCCGCAGCCCGCGAAGGCTGAGGCCCATCCAACAACTTCCGCGCGAGCGTCGTGCCTTCAATCAGCTTCATACTGAAGAAGGGACGCCCATCGATCTCGCCGACTTCATAGACGGGGACAATATGGGAGTGATGCAATTGAGCGGCCGCTTCTGCTTCCGCACGGAAGCGAGCCAGGTCTGCCGGCGACGCAAGGTCTCCGCGCAGGATCATCTTGAGTGCGACAATCCGGTCCAGTTTCTTTTGCCGGGCCTTATAGACCACCCCCATGCCGCCTCGGCCAAGCTCTTCCAGCAGTTCGTAGTCGCCGTAGTCTCGCGCTTCGAACAGGCTGACGTCGGTGCCGTTTTGTGGCGGCGTTTCCTCAGGATCATCCAGCAATCCATCGAAGCTGGCGAAGTCTTCGGTGATCTGGACCGTGGCCCACAGTTCACGCAGCTCACGCTCCAAGTGCGGATGATTCGCGACAACTTCGTCGAGAGACCCGGGGGAGCCGTTTCGTGACTCGTCCAGCAGGCCATCGAGCAGTTCGACCAATAATTCATCGTGATCGTTCACTGGGGTTCTTTTCCCGTCAACGAGGGACGCTCGCCCAGGACGGCCCGCAATTTTCGCAACGCTCGCAGGTGACGCATGCCCGCAGCCGCGGTGCTCAGCCCGAGTGCTTCGGCGGCTTCACTGTTTCCGAGGTGCTCGAAATGTCGCATCAGCAAAATATCCCGATCGTCTTCGTCCAACTGATCCAGAGCGATCAGAAATCGTTGTTCCAGTTCATGCCGAATACTCGCCGCGGCCGGCGTCAGTTCGCTCGCTTCCAGTTGACTGGCCAGATCGAACGAAGATTGATCACCGAACTGAGGCGCGGTCAGCGACCGTTCTCGATCCAGGCTGCGCCGTTGGGCTCCCCGGTGACGTCGATGCATGTCGATCATGCGATCTTTCGCCAGGTGCCGCAGCCACAAATGGAACGGCATCCGAGGATCCGACATGTACTCCTTTAACCGCTCATTCGCTTCCAGCAGGACATCCTGCACGACATCGCTGGCATCGACTCGACGGGCGATCTTCCGGTCCAACCGCAGCTGCACCAACTTTCTTAACGCGGTCCGGTGCCGCTCCAGCAGCCGGTTGACGGCCTCGGGCTTCCCCTGCCCGACATCGGCGAGCAACTCCTGCGTGATGGTATGTTCGGGCCAGAGTGGCATTTGTGAAAGTGAATCGATGAGGTGGAGACGACGCGAATGAATGACAGGTTAATGGGAAAGGAAACGAGCCAGTTACTCGACCGGATTGTCCTCGCGGAACAGCGGGTAGTCGCTGATGGCCAGACCCAACCCACGGACCTCCTGCAGACGACGCCAACCTCGTGTGGTCAGTTCTTCGCGAGCAGCAATCTCTTCCGCAGGCATCAGCTTCTTATCAAACGGGCCTTCCACGATGACCGGTTCGAATTCCGGATCAACGATGAACTGCGCCAGTACGGGATTGCACCGCAGATGTCGCTCGGGAGCGGTCATCAGGTATCGCGCTTCCATCTCGCCAATGATATATCGCAGATACAGGTCGCTGTCGGTGATGTCTTCGACTTCATCACCGCAGACTTCGCACATGTAACCTTGATCGCATTTTGCCATGTCGTGACTGCCGTTGATTTGGAAGGCTGGATCGATGCTAGTGCAAAATCTCCGGGTGGCCGGGGTTGGAGCCGCTTCGGCGAAACCCCGGGGGCCTTCGCAAAGCTTCAGTCTAACCTCGACCACCCTACCCGAACTTCAAGTGAAGAGAATGCAATGGATATCATACGCAATGTAAGGTTCGCTGGCACGCTCGCTCCCATCTGCTGGTATTTTGCGAGTTGACAGTCTTGCCTTGTGGAAGGACAGGTGCTCTATTGCTGATGCGAGTTGAAAAGGTTCGAGTTGATTGTTCCCATCGCCCGGCGATGTTCCTCGTTCAAAGAGTCGTCACATGAAGTCGTCTGTCAGCCGTCGAGATTTCTTGCAAGCGGCGATTGCCGCCGGGACCGCAGTCGCATCCGGCCCCATGGTCCTCTCGGGATCTGCCTGGTCGAAAGAGCCACGCAGTGCGAACGAAAAGCTGAACCTGGCAGTAATAGGCGTGGCTGGTCGGGGTGGCGAGAATCTGCACGGGGTCGAGCATGAAAATATCGCCGTCCTGTGTGACATTGATGACGATCGGCTGAATGCCGCAGGACAAAAGCATCCCGGAGCGAAGAAGATTTCGGACTATCGCGAGGTCTTCGACGTGACGAACCTGGACGGCATCGTCTGCAGTACGCCGGACCATACGCACGCGATCATCGTAGCGGCGGCGCTCAAGAAGGGCTTGCCCGTTTATTGCGAGAAGCCGCTGACTCATTCGGTCTATGAAGCGCGGACGTTGCGACAGTTGAACGCCGCAGCACACGTGCCGACACAAATGGGCAATCAAATCCATGCGGGTGCCAATTATCGCCGCGTCGTAGAACTTATCCGATCGGGAGCCATCGGCTCGGTCGAACGTGTTCACGTCTGG
>DASYEA010001245.1:0-1749 GCA_036499265.1 Schlesneria sp.
GACAGCGAATTCTGAACCAGGCTACGGTTTCCCTTCGGTCGCGCCCTCAGTGCCGCCAGGTGTTGCTGATACCAGCGGCCGACTCCAGTCAGCACCAGCATCGCCATCAAGGCAATCACTGAAAATAGCGCGATACTTGCCTGTCCCAACGGGACCACCACGAAGGCGGCCATCAACGGTCCCAAGGCAGTCCCGGCGTTGCCTCCAACCTGAAACAACGACTGCGCGAGGCCATGTCTGCCCCCGGAAGCCAAGCGGGCCACTCGCGATGCTTCCGGATGAAAGACTGATGACCCGATCCCCACCATCGCGGCGGCGATCAGGATGAAGTAAAAGCTATTCGCCATCGAGAGCAGGATCAGTCCGCAAAACGTGAAGATCATGCTGATCGCCAGCGAATACGGTTGCGGCCGACGATCGGTCGCCATGCCGACTACGGGCTGCAATAACGATGCGGTGAGTTGAAACGTGAACGTGATCAATCCGACCTGAGTAAACGTCAGCGAATACTGATCTTTGAGAATGGGATAGACCGCGGGCAGCAGCGACTGCATCACGTCGTTCAGCATGTGAGACAGGCTGAGGGCAAACAGCACCACGACAACTGAGTTCTGCTCATTTTGCTCAGACTGGGTCTCTGTTGATGAGACATCCTCCACCATTCCCGTCGACATTATCACCCTTTCTTGACACGTTCCGAATGCGGTCATCTTTTCGTTTTGGAGCGGCAGGTCAATCCCTGCGCGGTCTACCTAACGATAGCGACACGAACGGACGGCGAAGGTTCGGGGGGCTCAAGAGATCCGAAAGGCAAAGTTACACGCGTGTTGACGCAGCACGGCTCGCCAGAAGACGTAAAGTCAATGACTTCAAGTCCCCAGATTATTCATGGGCCATTTGCTGGCCAGACGAGCCTAGTGTCCCGTCCAATCTAAATTTTCGGGTGCCGGATGATAGCGGCACGGCGCAAGCCGTCCGGTGTCTTTTTCGTCGATGGAAAGACACCGGAGGGCTTGCGCCCTTCCGCTACTACTGTTCACCGGCGACCCGAAAATTTAGATTGGACAACGCACTAGACGCCTGGTTTGCGCAGCAGAAACACCAGAATGCGACCTGTCAGCACGCGTGGGTCGTTCATCAAGCGATAGACGGATTGCTCGGTCTCTCGATCCGCATGCTTCTTCTTGTGATGTCGCGAAGCCAGCTTCAGCCACTGCACGGGCGCGAGCAGCGGCCACAACAACCAGGCCAGTGGTCGATATCGGCTGACTTCGAACTTTTCCATCTTCAAGCCGGCGCGCCGCCAGGCGTATTCCAAGGTGGGCAGCGGTAGACAGTTGACGTGTGGGTTGTAGAAGTCGCCTGGCCCAGGCACTCGCATCACATAGGCGGCATCGGAATAGAAGCCACTCGACAGATACGACAATCGCGCGGCCAGATTCGATTCATTCGGTGTCGAGACGACGGCATATCCGCCCGGCTTCAGGATGCGCGTGATCTCGCGCAGCAGGGCGTAACTGTTTTCCAGGTGTTCGATGACTTCCAATGCGGCGACGACGTCGAACGAGTCATCATCGATCGGCAGCGGCTTGTTCAAATCGGCTTGGACGAAGTTGATCGAATCGGCGACGAAGTTGACTTCGTTGAAGTCGATGGCAGTGGTCTGGAACCCGGCGTCTCGCGCCCAAACGCTGAGTGCTCCCTGCCCTGCTCCAAGATCGGCGAGTGTTCCTCGAGGCAGCTCGGCCA
>DASYEA010001246.1:0-1710 GCA_036499265.1 Schlesneria sp.
GGAGGTTCGCACGGTTTGCGAGACTGCAGTGGCCTCATCTTTGGAAGCGGCGTGCTTCCAGTAGTTGGCAACGTGGATCGCTCCGGACAGCGTCAACACCATCAATAGCGAAGGCATCACGACCAGGACGAGGTTCATCGAACCGCCGGTGGCCGAGATCAACGCGGCCGAAACTAACGTCGCATACAGCGAGACCATCAGCACGATCGTTGCCAGGCGAATGCTTCGCAGCAGCAAGAATGCCAGCAGGGAACTGAGCAGTGCGGATGTCAGCACGACCGAACGGCGATAGAACTCGGTCAGTGGATAAGCAGGGTCCCAAAATGCCTTGGCCACTTCTTTGTTGAGCGATGTTGTCGAAACGGCGCTGCCGCCCATGCGCAGCACGTCTGCTGGAATTCCAACGGCGACGGCTGCTTCACGGATGACTGAGACCGTTTCATCTTTGTCGGCTAAACCGGCTTCCGAGATGGCCAGGGCAATTGTGACGGGAGATCCGATCGCGAAGAAACTGCGTTCGACAAGCTTCTGGCCCAAGTCTTTCTGGGGGACGAATTCAGTGAACCAAGTGGCGATTTCTTCTGTGTTGGCCGTGGCGGGACGAATCCCTTTCCAAGTCACCTGCAGGTCGTGATCGACGGAATCGATGTCGACGAGTTTACCGGCGGCAGTCATCACAGCCGGGGCGACCAGATCACCTGCCGTTTCGCCTTCTTCAGGTGGCGGCGGTGGGACAGCGACCAATGACCAGAAGTCTGGAATCGGTTCACTGAATTTCAGATCGACTCCGAATCGAGTTTTGGCGGCCGTAATCAGTTCTTGCTTTGTTTGTCGCATTCCCGACTTGCCGAAGTCGGTCAGCTTTAACTTCAAGGAGCCCGCTCCAAGGACCACTCCTTGTAGTCGGCGCACCGCTTCACGCGGCTCAACCCCATTCTTCTGCATGATGTTGAGCAGATCACGAGGTTCCAGTACGCGTGAGACATGGGGAACGCCGCCGCGACGGATGCCGTCAGCATCCGGCTTGCCTTCCAGTTTCTCGACAAACTTGCGAATGCGAGGATCATTGATGGAACTGCCGTCCCACGAAACGAAGACGCGCTCTTCGAACGAAAAACGCTGATTCGCCCATTCCAAGACCTTAAGTTCCGGGTCATCGCTGGGGAGCCATTTTTCGACGTCATTATCAAGACGAGTCTGGCTGAGTGACCACCAGGCGAGTGGCAGGGCGAAGACCATCGCCATCACCACCCACACGGCCAACCCATTGCCCCAAGGGCCTTTACGATCAAAGAAGTGAGTCATTCAGTCCTTCCCGCCACACCGTTTTCAGGTGTCTGGAATCCCTTCACTGCGGTGTCGTTCGCACTGGTCCCGATGGTGCGATTCGACATAACCCCACGCATTCCGCGTACTTGGCTCATCTAGCCGAGCGTGGACGATTCTAATCGCGAACCGGCGTTTGGAGGAAGACCGAGATTGACTGCAAAGTTTGTCAGGAATGTCAGCTTAGTGAAACTGAGGTCCGAACACATTAACTGCAATGACGAAACCGTCTGAGATTGAATTGCGGGGTGTCAATCTTCAGACTCGTGAACGCCGGCACCTAGTCGTTGGCATGGATCCTGGGACGTTGCCAGGATTGCGTGGACTGTGGTGTTCGCAGGTTTGGACGTGACGCGCCACGAATCGGCTCGACCGGGTTCAGCG
>DASYEA010001247.1:0-4654 GCA_036499265.1 Schlesneria sp.
TCCCCGAAGCCGATCCTGAACTGACAGTGCAGATGAAGTCCGTCGGCGAGACGATGGCAATCGGTCGTACGTTTAAGGAATCGCTGCAGAAAGCCTTGCGGGGTCTGGAAATTGGACATTTCGGTCTCGGAGCCGGAAAGAAAGATCTGTGGGGAACACCGCAGCAGCCAAGCAACAACGAAATCGAAAGTAAGCTGGCGCGGCCGAACGAAAACAGAATTTTCTATGTTCGTTACGCCTTCAAAGCGGGGATGTCGGTCGAGCAGATTTTTGAGCTGACAAATATCGATCCGTGGTTCTTGAATCAGATCCGCCAACTCGTGGTCCTTGAAGACGAACTTCGGCAGGTTGGCCGATTGGAAGACGTAGCCCCTGAATTGATCCGTAACGCTAAGCGGAACGGCTATTCCGATCGGCAACTGGCGTTCTGGTGGGATTCGACCGAAATCGATGTCCGCAGCCATCGTAAGTCGCTCGGAATCGTGGCCACTTTCAAACAGGTTGATACCTGTGCTGCCGAATTCGAAGCCTACACTCCCTATTATTACTCGACTTACGAGTCCGAAGACGAAACTCCGCCGAAGGGAAGCCGACGTCGGATTATCATTCTTGGCGGCGGACCGAATCGAATTGGGCAGGGAATTGAGTTCGATTATTGTTGCTGTCAGGCGTCGTTCGCATTGCGTGAACTGGGCATCGAGAGCATCATGGTCAACTCGAATCCAGAAACGGTTTCGACTGATTACGACACGTCCGATCTGCTGTTCTTCGAACCGCTGACGACGGAAGACGTGCTGAATATCTGCGACCGTATGCAGCCCGACGGAGTCATTGTCCAATTCGGCGGACAGACCCCATTGAACCTGGCCCGCGGCTTGGAAGCGGCCGGAGTGAATATCATCGGGACCAGCCCCGACATGATTGACGCCGCTGAAGACCGGAAGCGATTCCAGGAGATCCTCGATCGACTGGGCTTGCGACAGCCGCCGAACGGAACGGCGACTGATGCTCACGGTGCTCGTCGGATCGCGAACGAAATCGGATATCCCGTTCTCGTCCGTCCCAGCTACGTCTTGGGCGGTCGCGCGATGGAAATCTGCTATGACGACGAAACGATCACTCGGTACATGACTGAAGCGGTGAGTGCATCACCTGATCGGCCGATCCTGGTCGACAAATTCCTGGAAGACGCGGTTGAAGTGGATGTCGATGCGGTGTCCGACGGACAGCTCACGCTGGTCGGCGGCGTGATGGAACACATCGAAGAAGCGGGAGTTCACTCCGGGGATTCAGCCTGCGTATTGCCCCCGTACAATCTTCCCGACTCGGTCGTCGAAGAAATCAAGCAAGCTACGTATTCACTCGCCAAGGCTCTGCAAGTGCGCGGACTGATGAATTTGCAGTTCGCGGTGAAAGAGTCCGAAGGTGAAAACTTGGTCTACATTCTGGAAGTGAATCCACGTGCCAGTCGCACGTCGCCGTTCGTTTCCAAAGCGACCAATGTGCCACTGCCCAAGATTGCGGCCAAGATCATGGCTGGCGTTTCGCTTGCCGAGCAAGGGGTGACTCAAGAGGTTGTGCCTGTCTATACCTCCGTCAAAGAGAGCGTGTTCCCGTTTAACCGATTCGTTGGTGTGGACATCATTCTCGGCCCTGAAATGAAATCGACCGGCGAAGTGATGGGGATCTCGGACGATTTCCCAATGGCATTCGCCAAAAGCCAGATTGCGGCAGGGACCAAGCTGCCACAAACCGGTACGGTCTTCGTCAGTCTGGCAGGCAGGCACAAAGAGGCTCTGGTTCCACAGATCCGACAACTTCAAGAGATGGGTTTCCACATCCTCTGCACCAGCGGTACGGCACGAATCTTCCGTGATTTCGGTCTGGAAGTGGACACCGTTCGAAAGCTGCAGGAAGGTCGGCCCAACTTACTCGACTACATGGCGAATAAGCAGATTGCCTTTATCTTCAACACGCCGAGTGGAAAAGGGGCCAGGACTGACGAGGGACGCATCCGCGCCGCCGCCGTGATGAACGGCGTCTCGTGTGTGACCACACTTCCGGGTTGTATCGCCGTCGTCCATGCATTGAAGGCGATGCGACAGCACCCAGCACCTGAAGTGCGAGCACTTCAGGATTGGGTTGCTCAAGAGGTCAATCATACGTATGTGAATCGATCCTAGCGACGACTACAGCAAGCCCTGTTGTTTTCGTCTCAATCGGCTAAAGAGATTGCGATAGGGCCGCTCGGTCGACTCGGCAGTGGAAGACGTCGTTTGAGGGCCTCGATCCGCGGCACCGACTTCAATCGTTACGGGCTGAGTCGCCGCCAAGATCTGTCGTAGATCGACTTCTGTACCACTCTTCTCGGATTCCAAACCCGATCGGACTTCATTGGCAAGTTCGCAGACGCTCACCCCGAGTTCTTCTTCCAAGGACTCCCATTCGTCGTGTTCGGCAACGGAATTCGACCGTCGCATCCTAAACGCGGCGTCCAACATCGACGTGTCCCAGCCTGGATCCTCATTGACTTCGGGTAGCATTCCGTCCAGCCGACTACACACTTCCTCGAACTCTGCCGAGGAACTTTCATCAATTCCGTCCGAAATCAAAGCTGATTCGACGGTCTCAAAGCGAACCGATTGATCGGCTGGCGTGTCACTTTTGCTTTCCGAGCTCGTCGATTCGGCCGAGATCATCTCGCGTTGACTATTGATCGGTGTTGGCAGCGGGAAACCGCCATCGATCGCGGCGTATCGGTCGCTGACGATTTCTTCCATCACAACCCCCGGCGCAATCGTCTCGATTCGTCTTGAGGCTTGCGGTGGAAGCGAGTTTTTCAAAGTCGCTTTGCAAAGGCTTGTCGCCATGAATGCGCGTACTTCAGGCTGTTGATCACCAACCTTGACTCCGTCCACATGGGGTTGATCGCCGATTTCTTCCGACGCCGATTCGTCAGTGGGCTCGTCCGATTCCACGATTGAATTGGTCGGTGGCAAATCCGCTCCAAACTCGAACGATTGCACCAGCTCACTGGAATTTTCAATTTGCTGGTGGTCGTCAATTGCGTCGAAGGTCGAATCGGTCGGATTGTCTGACTGATCTGCGAGCAAACTCTCGTTCCAATGGAGCGGCAGTTGACGCAGATCTTTCAGCGCTTCGCGAATCGTTGCGGCGGTCACCGGTTTCTGTTCGGCAACATAGGCCAGCAGCAAGGAATGATCACAAAGTTGATTGATGCAACGGGGAACGCCGTCGCTGGCGCGATAGATCAGATCCAGCGCGTCAGGAGTGAATATTTCGCCGGTGCGGCCACCCGCCCAGGTAATTCTATAGTCGATGTAGTCGACTGCGGTCGCGCGGTCAAAAGAATCGAGGTAAACATGCGCACGAATTCGCTGATTCAATGCTTCCAGAGTCGGCCGAGCGAGGGTTTCTTCGATGCCGGGTTGACCCACCAGAATCAGTCGGACCAAAGGGCGACCATGATCGGCCAGGTCCGAGAGAATTCGCAGCTCTTCAAGCAGGTCTTCGGCCAGCATGTGAGCTTCGTCGAGAATCAAAACCATCGCTTCCCGTTTTGGGCTGAGCGCGCGAATCGCGGGTGACAGTTCGAGCCGTAGTTCTTGTTCATCCTGGCGACGGTACGAGTGATTCAAATCGGCGAGGATTGATTGAAGCAGTGCTCGGCGCGTTAAAAAACTGGCATGCGGCAGCGACACGACTTGGAACCGGGTTTCCAGTTCCGCTCGCAACCGCTCGCAGAGCAAAGTTTTGCCAGTACCCGCCGGAGCCGAGACGACCGCAACTCCTTGTCCCTGTTCGACGCAAACGACGAGTTCATCTAGTGCTGACTGAATCTGGCCACTTGCCAAGAAACAACGCGAATCTGGGGTAGCAGCAAACGGTCGGCGTTTCAAAAGGAACTGGGCTTCGTACATGGATCGATATTCCCGCAAGCTTTAGTGGCCCAAGTGGCTGACGTCCTTGTCGAACGCATCATGACGATTTTACGGGTTCGTCGGTCGCGTTCGGGCGCTACGGAGCCAAGCCCCCCTGTGATCGATCCCCTACCGCCCGTGACTTGAACACAATCACTACCTCTGACATCGTAGGAGTAACCGGAATTATTTGACGCTCTCTGCACGGACTTGGAAGTGTTGGTTGAGTTTGCGGATTCTGTCGGCGATGACGGCTCGATCGAACAACTGGTGATCGGCGTTTTGCTTGCGACATACAAAAGGTGTAGAATAGACGTGCTCTGTCGTGGCACTGGGCCACGAGTTTCCATAGGTCGGTGAGAAGGTTTATGTCCGAAGGACGAATCCAGTTCCGCAATCATGAAGATGTTCGCAGCCTGTTTGGCACACGTGACAAGAATCTCCGTCGATTGCGAGATGTCCTGCATATCGATGTTGTTCTACGCGGTGACGAATTACACCTACATGGTGACCACGCTCAAGTCGCCTTGGGAACGAGAGTTTTCTCGGAACTCAAGTCGATCATCGAACGCACGGGGGTTCTGGAAGAAGACGACGTCGACCGGGCTTTGGGGCATGCGACGGTCGTGACGACTGCTGGTCCCGATGACGCTATTGATGTCTTCCACAAAGCCCGCAAGATCCGGCCTATGGGGCTGGGGCAACAGGGCTAC
>DASYEA010001248.1:0-8133 GCA_036499265.1 Schlesneria sp.
TCCGTTCCCGGCCGCGATCAGCTTGGATTGCGACTGGCCCGTCACGCGTTCAATCGCGGCGTAACCCTCACGCAACGAACGAGCCATCCCCTCCAACACGGCTCGAGCCAGATGTCGAGCCGTAAAATTCTGCGGCGACAATCCGGTGATCGCGCCGCGTACACCCGGATCCAGACGTGTGCCAGCAAACGACGGATCGCATCTCAGTCCGTCGGCCCCTGCAGGAACGGATTCTGCCAGGCGATTCAAGTGTTCGTATAGAGCCGTAGTCCCTGATTGCTGGAACATCGCTCGACCAACGTCTCGAAAGAATTGCTCGAGAACCTGGTACGACCAACCGCCGGCCAGGCCCACGTTCGAAAGCAGGTTGCCGCTGCGGGGAAACGGACGCAATTCGATGGGAGGAACGAAGTCGAGTCCCTCCGTAAAAACGGCGACTTGCGCTCCAGTTCCAACATTCACCAGCACGCTGTTCGTTCGATCCGTGATGCTCCCCAGAAAACTTGCTTGATGATCACCAATTGGCGCATAAATCGGAATGCCAGTCGGTAGTCCAGTCGCCGAAGCGACCTCTGGCGTCAGCGTTCCAATCTGTTCATCGGCCTCGCGAACCTCAGGAAACAATGAGGTGGACAATCCCAATGCCGCGATCGACTCCGGATCCCATTGACGGGTTCGCACGTTGAAGACGCCACTACTCCCGGCACACGAAGGTTCGGTCACGGCATGCTGACCAGTCAGCACGCTTCCGAACAAGTCCATGATGAACAGCGCCTGGCAGTCTTGCGTCAGTCGATCATGGGCCTTCAGCCAATACAAGGTTCCTGCCATGAACCCGGGTTGCAAGCGGCAGCCGGTCCGCTTCCAGGCGTCCTCACCAAGACGCGATCGCGTTTCTTCGAGCCATGTTCGGTCGCCGCCTTTGACTTGATCAAGGCCTCGCCGATCTTGCCAGTTGATGAGTGGCGAAATCGGCTCGCCTGTTCGGTCGACCAGCAACATTCCATGCTGCTGCCCTGTCACGCCGATTCCCTCGACTTGTGACGCTCGTTCCCCCAGCCGTTCGGCAACAAGTCGCAGACACGCAACTCCTTGTGTCACAATTTGATCAGCGTCCCACTCTGATCTGCCACGATTGCGGTCGGCACCGCCGGTGATATTTGCGTCATTGGCAACCGTTCCAACGGCCACAACCTCGGGCGCCGAAGTGTCCAGAGCGATGCTCGTGATTTTGGTTGTCCCCAGATCGACGCCTAAAACAATCGACATCAGCAGATTCCAGCAGAGGGAAAGACACGTTCAGGACGCAAAACCTACCAATCTGATGGCTCGTGCGAAATCTCAATCAATTTCTGGCGCAGAAACCTTCGCAGAGAGCGGATTTTTGACGCCGACACGGCGGTCACACATTTTCCATAACTTATGAGCGTCAGCGGTGTTGATTCCTGTCGCGAGATTACGAAAGCTATACTATACCCACTTCAGAACTTGTTTCGTTCGTTCCGTGAGAATCGACATGTCTCAAGCTATCGTTGATCCCGCCGAATTGCGCCGTTTCGCCGGCATGTTGCGAGAATTCAATAATGATCTGCAGTCCCGGCTTAGCAGTGTTTCTGGACAACTCAATTTGCTCAACCAGAGCTGGCGAGATCAGGAACATCTGAAGTTCGCAGAGGCGTTCGGAGAGCATCTGAAATTGCTGAGTCGATTTGTCGAAGCCAACGAAAACCACGTGCCGTACCTGTTACGGAAGGCTGAGCGGATCGAAGAATATATGCAACAGCGCTGATCTCGATCACAGAGGAGGGAGGGGATCATGCCTGGACCTGGAAATGCCAATGTTCACTCGCTGGACGCACTGCGTGATGTCCGTTTGGCGTTAATGTCCTTCGGTGAGCGAACAGGAACCGCCTTAAGCGAACTCCGGTCCAAGATTGATCGCACACTGGCCTGGCTCGAACAGGATCGGCCTCTCTATTGGCGCGAGCAAGAACGAAAAGCCTATGATGCAGTCTCCAGCACGCGCATCGCCTATGAAACGTGCCGTATGAGGACTGTAGGTGGCAGACATTCCGAATGCATCGAAGAAAAGATCGCCCATCAACAAGCCAAAATTCGCCTTCAATTCTGCCAGCACAAGTGCGAATTAGTGCGCCGATGGGCGGCCGAGGCGGGACAGCAATCCGATGAATATCGCGGCCGTTCGGGACCGCTGCATCGTTGCCTGGAAGAAGAAGTTCCAAATCTAATCGCGGCGCTTGGACGGATGCTCGAATCCTTGGAAGCCTACGCCGACATCCGTTCGGAAAACGAAGCGGCGACAGTTTCGCTCGGCGATGTCGAAGAAGCAGAAGAAACGTCCGCAGCGAAGCTGGTAACAGAAGAATCACCACCGATAACAGAGGGTCGAACAGACTCTTCACATCATAATGTTTGACACGAGATATCATGGCACTCGGTAGCTTGATCGACGGTGCGGGGCAAATCAAAACCGCTGCGGACCGGTTGGAAGAAGTCTGGGCCATCGCGCGGTCGTCGTGGAATGATTCGGTCAGTCAGACACTTGAAGAAGAACACATCGAACCGCTGTTGTTGCAAGTGCGAACGACACTGGATGCCATAGCCCGATTGAACGGCGTGCTGATTAGAGCATGCCGCGAATGCGAGGATCGCGAGTGAATACAAGTACGGAATTGACGGTCGAACGCGAACGACAACTGGTCAAGCAACTGCTGGATCTGGTTGCGGACCGGTCACGTCGTGAGGACGAAATCGAATCTCGACACGCCTCTGAAATTTCTGCGGAGGAAAAGCAATATCAGCAAGTCTTCCAAATGCTCACGGAGAACTACGAGTCTGAATTCGCATCGCGGCAGCAATCGTACAGTGCCGAACAGATGGCCATTGAGGAATATTGGAACGCCGAATCGGCAACAGTGCAGAAGCAGTTCGAACTCACAACACAACAGATTGGTGAACAGTGGCAGGACGAGAAAGATGCCGCGCAGAAAGAGTATGACGATGCCGGCTGGTTGCTGGCGTCGTTACTCGACGGAGACACGACCGATAGTCCGCTGTCACGACTGCAAGCGATCACCTCTGGTATGGCGGCCAGTCGAACCGAGCTAGAAACATCGCTGACCACTCTCGACGGCTGGTATCGCGCGGCAACAGTTTTCCTGCAGCGAGGTCGACTGCTGGGCGAGGCGACGATGCCGCCGCCATCGGAGTTGCCGCTTGATCTGGTGGGCTTGCATCAATCTTGCGTAGACGCAACGCGAGCGGCCGAACCGATCCAGCAACGACTGACGAGCCGACTCCTACCGCATGTCTTCCGCGGAGTCTCCCCGCTGATCGCGTTCGTGATCTGCTGCGGAATATTGTCCTCGCTGATCTGGCTGATCCCCCCCTCGTTAATCGGCTTGAAGATCGATCCCACGGCGCGAGATTGGGTCTGGATTGCCAGTGGTGCTGGATCAGCGATCGCTTTGGTCGTCATGTTTCTGCTGCATCTGTACGCGGGCCATCAAACGTTGCCCGACTATGACAGATTGCTGCAACTGGCCACAGACGCTGACACGGCATTTCATCGCTGGACCGCCGCCGCCGAACGAGACTGCGAAACCCAGAAGGCCGAACTACTGCAACTAGATGAATCTCGAGAAAGAAAACGAGTAGCGGCGGTCGCACATTCGGATGCCAAGCTCCGTTCGCGACTCAACGCGGCCGCGGGCCAACGAGATACGGAATTGAATGCGGCGCAGGCCACTTTCCCCACGCGGTTGGCTGAGGTCGAAACGATCTCGGCTCGACAACTCCAGGAATCCGAAACGAGATACACCACAGGACGCCAAGACTTGCTTTTGCAGCGCGAGCGAGACTTCCGGAACCTGCAGGCGGAATTCGATCAACGAGTTTCTGAAAGTCGCCTGCAGTACCAACCGACCTGGAATCAACTTGTTCGAGACTGGCACGGTGGACTGCGCGAAGCGGGTACCGCCGCCGATGCCATGTGTGATGCGCTGCGACGGAACTGTCCGAGATGGTCTACCGTCCTTGGGGGGTGGTTGGAATCGCGGATCCCGCAGGATCATGGTCCTGCCACCGGCGACAACATCTTGACCATGGGCCGAATCGTCGCCGATTTGGCAACCATTCCCGATGGACTATCGAATGATGCTCGTTTAACCGCAGAAAGAAGCCAGTTCGAACTTCCGCTGTTGCTGTCGTTGGCAGACAAACCTTCGCTGGTCGTTCGTTCCAAAGGAGAGAATCGAGCGGAAGCGATGCAGGTTCTGCAGACAGCGATGCTGCGGTATCTGACGACACTTCCTCCAGGGAAGATCCGCTTCACGATACTCGATCCCGTCGGCCTGGGTGCTAACTTCGCTTCTTTCATGCATCTGACTGACATCGACGAACTGATGATCACCAGCCGCATCTGGACCGAGCCTGCACAAATCGAGAAACGCCTGGCCGATTTGACCGAGCACATGGAAAACGTGCTGCAGACGTATTTGCGAAATGAATACGCCACACTCGACGACTACAACCGCGAAGCAGGTGAAGTCGCCGAACCGTACCGCATTCTAGTCGTCGCCAATTTTCCCACCAACATCACCGAAATCGCGTTACGGCGACTGGTCAGCATCGCCGAAGGTGGCGTCAAATGTGGTGTCTTCCTGCTGATGAGCGTCGATGAATCGCAACAACTTCCACGCGGCTTTTCGCTCGCGGATATCGAACGCCATGCCACGGTCTTGCGCCTGGCGTCAACGACAAAGGTCAACGAGCGGGGGGATTCACTAAAGGATCTCTCGCTTGTTCCGTCAGCACATGCCGAACTCGCTCAATCAGTTCCCACTCGCAATGGAGCGACGCTTCCAACGCGGTCCTTGACGTCAACATTCCGCCTGGCGGATCCGATCCTCGGCGATTGGCCTCTTGTTCTGGACGAGCCCCCCGCAGCAGAAGAATTTGGCCAGATTGTTCGCCGCGCCGGACAATTGGCTAAATCAGTACGTCGAGTCGAAGTTCCGTTTGAACGAGTGATGCCGCCCGCCAACGAATTCTGGACATCCAGTACCCGAACGGGATTAGATGTTCCTATCGGACGTGCGGGGGCCACCAAATTGCAGTATCTGCGATTGGGAAAGGGAACCTCCCAGCATGTGCTGATCGCTGGTAAGACCGGATCGGGAAAGTCATCCCTGCTGCACGCGTTGATTACCAATGCGGCGCTGCATTACAGCCCGGATGAAGTCGAGTTCTACCTGATCGACTTCAAGAAAGGGGTCGAATTCAAGACCTACGCGACTCACCGCCTGCCACACGCCCGTGTGATCGCCATCGAAAGCGATCGCGAGTTTGGCGTCAGCGTCCTGCAGCGGTTGGACAATCTGCTGAAGGATCGCGGCGAGCTGTTTCGACGAGTCGGCGTGCAGGACTTGCAGGGCTATCGAGATGCACGACCGAACGAACCGTTGCCGCGGGTTCTCCTGGTGATCGATGAATTCCAGGAATTCTTCGTCGAAGACGATTCTCTATCACAGTCTGCTGCCTTGTTGTTTGATCGACTGATCCGACAAGGTCGTGCTTTTGGAATCCACGTGCTGTTGGGCAGCCAGACCTTGGCAGGGGCGTATTCGCTCGCTCGAAGCACGCTGGGACAGATCGCCGTTCGTATCGCGTTGCAATGCAGCGATACTGATGCCCACTTGATTCTGAGCGAAGAAAATACCGCCGCGCGTCTGCTGACGCGGCCTGGTGAAGCGATCTACAATGATGCCAACGGCCTTGTGGAAGGAAACCATCCCTTTCAAGTTGTCTGGCTGGATGATTCACAGCGAGAAACGTATCTCGATTGGATGCGACCTTGGGCCGACGAGTTTCATAAGCGTCTGAATGGAACGCATTCAGCAACCGACGAATCCCGCTGGCCAGAGCCTGTCGTGTTCGAAGGCAACACTGCTGCTGATCCGCTCTTGAATCCGAATGTGCTGGATGCCGTGCAACAATTGACGGCCCCCTCAATTAGAACAACGGTATCATCAAGTGTCCGTTCCTGCTGGCTGGGCGAGGCAGTCGCGCTGACTGGCCCCACCCAGTTGCAATTCGGCCCTCGCGATGGAGGACCGCTGCTGGTTATTGGTCGAGACGAAGACGCCGCGCTGGGCATCTTGTCGAATAGCATCCTTGCGCTGGCCGGGCAGGGAACTGAACCGCCCCGCTTTGTCATCTTGGATGGCAGTCTGCCCGACAGTCTGGCGGCGAAAACCTGGCGCTCACTGGATTCGTTAATTCCATCGTTGAATGTCGTCAATCCTCGCGATGCCGCGGCGACATTGCGGCAGGTCGTCGACGACATGCATGCTCGGCAAGACGACGCGGAACCGCCGACGTTCGTGATTGCATTCGATCTCTCGCGGTTTCGCGACCTTCGCAAATCCGATGACGAATTCGGCGGGTTTGGTGGGTTCGAGAAAGAGAAGACGGTCAGTCCTTCGGCGCTGTTCAGTGAAATCGTCAAAGATGGGCCGGCAGCAGAGGTCTTCACCTTCGTGTGGTGCGATGGCTATCAGTCTGCTCAGCGATGGCTAGGCCGTGAATTGCTGGGGCGATTCGAGACCCGCGTTCTCTTCGCCATGAACGCGAATGATTCGAGCAACCTGATCGACAGCCCTGTCGCTGGGCGATTAGGCCCGAACCGGGCCTTGCTGTACCGTGGTGACTTGGGAACGATCGATAAGTTTCGACCATACAAGTCGCTCTCGCCGGGCTGGTTCGAAGAACTTCGGCATCAGCCTTTAGCAACGGAGACAAGTGAATCCTTTGAGGAGGTGGTGGAAGATGCCGAGGTTCCCCTCGACATCCAGCAACCTGCGATGATTGAGTCCGACTCAGCAGAACCTGCGCATCAAGATAATGATGCCAGTGATACGTGGACGGACCTTGATCAGCTAAACGTCAGCTAAACAACCTTCGTCACAAGGGCTACCGAGCTCCGGCCGTCGTTAGCTTCGTTGATCCCACTGTTGGAACATGCACCGGCGGAGCGCCAGGGGCTTGCGCCGTCGATTGAGATGGCTTCTGCAACAACTTCGGCAGATCGACTTTGCCAAACCAATCAAAATTGAACTTCTCCGACTTGCGCAGGTGCTGCTCCATAGTTTCGTTCTGCCCGAGTCGCACGAATCCACCCGGACCGCTTCCCATCGACGTCTGCCAGACTTCTTGACCTTTGTAGAAGAATTTCACTCGGCAATAGTAGTCGCGGACGGTGTAGGTTTCGGTACCGCCGCCTGGTCCAATCGTTCGATACGTGATCTGTCGCGGTTGACCGATCTCTGTCTGAGCCTTCAGATCGATGGTCCCCGCAGGTCCCGATTCGAACCCCGCTTCTTTTAGCCGAGCAGCGAGCGCCTTTTCGACAAAGTCCTTCCCGGCCGCATCGACACCTGAAACGTCAATTTTGACCGTCGTTCCCGGCTTCAGCACGAAGAAATCTGGTTGCGTCATTGCCTTTGCCAGTGCATCTTTCACCGCAGGCGGAGGAAGCTGTGCTCCCAGAAGTGCGCCTGGCTTCTGTCCATCCGAGACCACAAACCAAGTCATCCCGCCAATCTGCTGGGCGAAATCTCCGCCGTCGTAATCCCACAGCTTCACTTGGTTTTCGAGATCGACCAGGTATCGATTGCCAAGCAGCACGTGCTCTTCACTCGGCCAGGTGATGTTTCCCATGACGTGTAGCCCGTTATAGGGCATCTCGCGGTAGAGTTCTCCGGTCGCGAAATCCCAGACCAGCAGTCGATCATGCGCGGCCATACCGAGCTTGGATTGGCCGGGGCTGAATGCGAGATTGGGCCAGGCCGAGTAAGGAACCGGTTCCAGTGCGGCAACCTCACCTTGAGCCAGATCCAGAATCCCCAGGTTTTTGTCGTCCACGAAGGCCAACCATTTTTGATCGGGGCTGATGGCAGGCTTACAACCTCCCTTGATTTCCATTTGATAGAGGGGCTTCATTTCCTCTACTTCCCATACGACCAGCTTCCCTTTGCCGCTGACCGTGGCCAATCGTTCGTTCCCGATGAACGACCCCCAAACCACATCGCGGTCGCCACCCGAAGACTCGTC
>DASYEA010001249.1:0-1523 GCA_036499265.1 Schlesneria sp.
GGCACCGGTTTGGGCCTGGCGATGGTCTATGGCATCGTCCGCCGCCACGGAGGCACCATCGAAATTGAAAGCGCCTCACAAAAGGGCACTACATTCCGCCTTCTTTTCCCGGTCGGCACCGCGCCGGCTGAATCAAGCAGCTCAGAAGCCGAAGTTGAGGTGCCCCCGCGCCAACGCATTCTGGTTGTGGACGACGACCCTCTGTTAATTCGATCACTAACTGAAATTCTGGAACTCGACGGACACATTGTGGTCAGCGCCAACGGAGGCCAGGAGGGCATCGATGCCTTTCGCGCGACATGCAACAGAAGGGACTCATTCGATGTTGTCTTCACAGACCTCGGCATGCCTTCCGTGGACGGAAGGCAAGTGTCAAGTTCTGTCAAGGCTGCTTCTCCCTCGACACCAGTAATTCTCTTGACTGGGTGGGGCGAACGGTTGCTTGCCGAGGGCGATGTGCCACCTCACGTCGATCGCGTATTGAGCAAACCGCCAAGGCTGCGTGACCTTCGCCGGGCCATGGCCGGCTGTTTATCCGGAACACCGAAAGGCTAATCCAATGACTGAATCTCCCTGCTCTAAAATCCTTATCGTTGACGACGAAACCGCGCATATGAAAGCCTTGTGCCACACGCTGGAAGGCGAAGGGTACAAGACCACTGGATTTTCGGCGCCCGCTTCCGCCCTGGCAGCCGTCGAGGCCGGGCAATTCGACCTATTATTGACAGACTTGATGATGCCAGGGATGGACGGAATCGCCTTGCTGCGGGCGGCGCGCCTGAAAGACCCGCACTTGGCGGGAATTGTCATGACTGGCGAAGGAACAATCGCCACCGCCGTGGAGGCGATGAAAACAGGCGCAATGGACTACATTCTCAAACCGTTTAAGCTAAGCGCTGTCCTGCCGGTGCTGGAACGCGCTCTCTCAGTGCGCCAATTGCGCCTTCAAAATGCCGCCTTAGAGCGGCGAGTGCGTGAGCGCACCGCCGAACTGGAAATGGCCAACGGCGAATTGGAGGCCTTTTCCTATTCGATTTCCCACGACCTTCGCGCTCCCCTACGTCATATTGACGGCTTTGCCAATCTCCTCGTGGAGAAATTCGCCAAGGAAATACCGCCAGATGCGAGGCGGTTGCTGAACGTCGTCAGCGAAGAGACTCGGCGGATGGGCGTCTTGATCGACGATTTGCTCCGATTCTCGCAGTTGGGACGGCAACCATTACTTAAACAACCCATCGACGCGACCGAATTATTCCGTGAGGTTTTGGATGAGGTACAACGGGATCAGGCGAGTCGGAAAGTGGAAATCCGCTCCGGCGAATTGCCTGATTGTCAGTGTGATCGCTCGCTGCTCCGTCAGGTCGTGGTAAACCTTATTTCAAACGCATTCAAATTCACGCGGCATCGTGAGAATGCTATCATCGAGATCGGAGGTCGCGTAAAGGAACGCGAGCGGACATATTTTGTGCGCGACAATGGAGCGGGATTTGACATGCAATACGCGCAACGACTATTCGGCGTTT
>DASYEA010001250.1:0-8526 GCA_036499265.1 Schlesneria sp.
GTGTCACTGACCGGAGGTTGTGTCACTGACCGGAGGTTGTGTCACTGACCGGAGGTTGTGTCACTGACCGGAGGTTGTGTCACTGACCGGAGGTTGTGTCACCAGCCGGAGGTTGTGTCACCAGCCGGAGGTTGTGTCACCAGCCGGAGGTTGTGTCACCAGACAGTGCACAAATCGAATTCTGTACCCTCAATCCGATTCTTCGCGCCCGTTTCTGTCGCTTGGCCCTCAGCCCTCACCTCAGCCAAACGGTTGTGTCATGCGCTGCCACACGTTCTGGGGGCGAGCGAAACGCTCGACCCCAGCCACCCAGCCGGAGGTTGTGTCACTCAGCATTGTGTAGAACCCTGACTCTTCACGCCTGACCCTGATCCCCTCTTCTCCAAAAATCCGTGTTCATCAGTGTCAACCCGTGGCTCGCCTTCTCTTGAATTCCATCCCCTCTGGGTTGTGTCATGCAGTCCAATCTCAGAGATATCAAACCCCTGCCGAGATTTGAGGCCTGGTCAGGCGACGAAGCAGCGCCGTTTTCGATAAACTTCGGGCCTCGAAAACGACCTCTTCACCGCACTCTGAATCTGGCCGGACTGTCGAACGATGCTATCTCCTGGGAATGTGCTGCTCCGTTGGGTGAATCGGATTTTATCACTGGGGTTGGTGATCGCTGCCATCAGCTCCTTTGTCCTTTGGTTCACGGGATCGATTGCCGGACAACATCTCCTGACAGGTCGCTGGGGGTTTGGTCTGTTCGCACTGGCCGCGGGAGTCGGTTGCTCCTTCTGGGCACTGGCGGGGCATCGATTGCATCCCGCTCGACTGCGGGCCGCCAGCGATGGGAAAGTCCCGGCGACGCCGACTGGCGGGGCCAAGTTTGTCGTTCGGCCGGATGGATCAAAGCTGTTTGTGGAAGCCCGCGGGGCCTTGGAGTTGCCGACTGTAGTACTGGTGCATGGGTGGAGTCTGAACAGCGATCAATGGGTCTACCTGCAGGCCGAGTGGCGAGAGAAATTCCGGATGGTTACCTACGACCTGGCGGGCATGGGGCGGTCAGGGCCACCTCGCAATCATGACTACAGCATCGACAAGATGGCTCACGATCTGCGAGCCGTGATTGAAGAGAGCGATGCCAGTTCCGTCGTCCTCTTGGGGCACAGCATTGGCGGAATGATCATCTTGAAGTTCTGTGAGTTGTTTCCCGAACTGCTGGGGACCAACGTTTCGAAGTTGGTCTTGGTCCATACGACCTACACCAATCCACTGAAAACGATGGCCGACGGAGGCTGGCTGTTGGCCTGTCAGAATTGGCTGGTCGTGCCATTGATCTACTTTCAGATCTACACCTGGCCTTTGATGTGGCTGGCAGATTACCTGTGCTACCTGAATGGGTCGTTGCACTGGTCATTGCAACACACGGGATTTGCGGGCAAGGCAACTCGGCAGCAGATCGATTTTGTCGCCCGCTTTTATGCAAACGATTCACCCGCGGTGCTGGCGAGAGGAGCATTAGGGATGCTCGCCTTCGACGGAACGGCAGCCTTCCCGCTGATCAAGATCCCCGTCCTGGTCGTGGGTGCCGAACAGGACCCGCTCACGAACATCGAAGCCAGCCGCAAGATCGCCAACGAGATCGAGTCCGCCAAGCTCTACGTCTTTGATCCCGCCAAGCATTTTGCCCTGATCGAATACCACAAAGATTTCGCCACACAAACCGCCGCCTTCTGCCTGGGTAGCGACATTTCGTGAGATAGTCGGTCCATTTGAAGTCTTTTGAATCCAGTCGAATTGAAGAGGTGTTATGTATGATATGAGCTGAAACTGATTACTGCAAAATGAGTTGCGCCCACGGCATTCACTGTCACGTCGGGCTCGTCGCTTGCAACGGCTTGATTTCATGAATCTATGGAATTTGATGGCGGGTCCATCGGTCTTGCCGCCGATTCAGCGTCAGCGGAGCCTGCGAAGTCGTCCTCACTCGCTCATTTTGTTAATCTTCATTGTTCGGGCGTCCGTCGAAGTGTCGTCACCGCTCCAGCTTGAGTAGGCCAGGCGACCGGCGATCAGTTAGATTTTCAACAGGGTCCAGCATTGTGGCGTTGATTGTGCAGAAGTTCGGTGGTTCGAGTGTCGCGGATGCACGTCGGATCATGGCGGCGGCTCAACGAGCCGTCGACGCGAAGCGAGCTGGTAATCAGGTGGTGATGGTGATCAGCGCTCGCGGCGATAAGACCGACGAACTGATCGAACTGGCGAAGCAGATGGGCGATCACCCCGCCCCGCGCGAAATGGACATGCTGCTCGCCACGGGAGAGCAAGAGTCGGTCGCCCTCGTCGCGATGGCCATTCAGTCATTGGGCGAACCCGCCATCAGTCTGACCGGCTACCAGATTGGCATTCAAACCGATTCCACATTCACCAAGGCTCGTATCAAGCGCATTCATACCGAACGGATGCGACGGTTGCTGGCCGACGGCAACATCGTCGTAGCGGCAGGCTTCCAGGGGATCGACGAAGACTTCAACATCACGACCCTCGGACGCGGCGGCAGCGATACGACCGCGACGGCACTGGCTGCAGTGCTGGAAGCTCAAGTCTGCGAGATCTATACCGACGTCGATGGCATCTACACGACTGATCCGCGGCTGATCAAGACCGCTCGCAAGATGAACCGCATCGCCTATGACGAGATGCTGGAACTGACCAGTCTGGGCGGTGGCAAGATGCATTCGCGTTCGATCGAGTTCGCCAAGAAGTATCGCGTTCCATTGCTGGTGCGTCCCGCTTATGCCTCGGGTGAGGGAACACTGATCGCTCCGTATGAGAACGACGACGTTCCGATGGTGACCGGTGTCGCCCTCGTGAAGAGCGAAGCGATCGTCAACTTGCGAAACCTGCCCGACCGACCTGGGGTGCTGGCGGCTCTCTTCAGCAAGATGGGCGAACGCAAGATCCCGATCGACATGGTCATTCAGGACGTTGCCGAAGGAGGCATCGCCGAAGTCTCGTTCACGGTTCCGCAGGACGACCTAGCTGAGGCCCTCACCGCCGCACAACATGCCGTCCGCCAATTGGGCGCGGGCGAAGTCCATCACGGAACGAACGTCGCCAAGGTGTCTGTTGTGGGTGCCGGCATGCGCACACATACCGGTGTCGCCGCGCAGATGTTCAAGTCGCTCTCCGATGCCGGCGTGAACATTCAGATGATCACGACCAGCGAAATCAAGATCTCGGTGCTGGTGAATCGCGATCAGAAGGAAGCGGCTCTGCAAGCAGTGCATGATGGATTCGCGCTGCATCAGGAGCGATCCGCTCCGCCAACAATCGGCTATCGCCAGGCGCCCGGGGACGTGAAGACTCACGTTTCTCGAGATGAACTCGAACGCGATGTGGTCTCTCGCTTGGCCAGTATGGAAGATATCGTCGTCAGCGAAGTGCAACTGGACGTCGAGCAATCTCGTGTGACGGTTCGCCATGTCGCCGACCAACCGGGAGTTGCCGCCGAAGTTTTCGGGGCCGTCGCCGAAGGAGGCGTGATGGTCGACCTGATCGTGCAGAACATCAGCCATGATACTCACGCCGACCTGTCGTTTACGGTTCCTCGCGGTGATCTGGAGAGCTGCCTGTTGCTACTACGTGAGCTCATCGAACGCTGGCCGGGAGCGGAACTCAGCTTCGAGAAGGAAATCGCCATGATCTCGGTCATGGGCATCGGACTGCGTAGCCACACGGGCGTCGGCGAACGAATGTTCCGAGCACTCGCGACCGCGGGCGTCAACGTGCAGATGGTGAATACCAGTGAGATCCGCATCAGCGTCGTCGTTGGCCCGAACGACGCTGCCAAGGCCAACACGGCGTTGCTGTCCACTTTCGGTTTGAAAAACTGATCTGCAGCCCGTCTCGGGGAGCTTGATCAATTGCCGTTGTCGCTGCGAACAAAGTCGATGAAGCCGCGAACGATGTCCACTCGGGACAGTCGTACTTTGACTTTGTCGCCAACTTCAACTTTGATTGGTGAGCCGATCAGCCGGCCTTCGACCGGCGGGTTCAGCACGCGGACCCATGTTCCCTTGTTCGATGCTCCGGTGACGATCGAGTCGAAGATCTCACCGATCCGGGCTGACAGGAACTGGGCCGCCGCTGATTTGCGAACCTGCCGTTCCACTTTGCGAGCGGCGTCTTCCTGCTTTGTACAGTGCGCTGCAAGGCCCGAGAGTTCCTCGGGGGTATACGGCGCGGCTTTGGAGGCCAGCGCGGCCTTCAGCAATCGCTGTGTTATCAGGTCTGGGAATCTTCGATTCGGGGCTGTGGAGTGGCTGTATTCTCGTACTGCCAATCCAAAGTGTCCCGGATGTGAAGTTCCCGGCAACTGCATCGCATATTCACCACGACCAATCAATTTGACGATCGTCAGCGAGAGATCAGGGAACCGCGCGGGATCTGCCTGGCGTCGCCGATCGAGGAACGCAGCCAATGTTTCTGAGTTCGGTAAGTCCGGAAGTTGTTCGTTGAATCCCTTCGCGATCTCGCGAATTCGGTCCCATCGTTCAGGCGATCGCACGATCCGTAATAGCGTGGGGCAACCATGTGCTTCCAGAAATTGCGACGACGCGCCATTCGCGGCGATCATGAAGTCTTCGATCATCCGCTGGGCCCGGTTCTGCGTCTCGTCACGCAGGCCGACGACATGACCATCACTGTAGACCACTTCCGCCTGACGAACATCAAGGTCCAGGGCACCATGCTGGTATCGCAAATGCCTCATCGCCTGCGCAATCTGATCCTGCATCTGGAGCTGTTCGGCCAAGCCGGTCGTCTTCGCGACCTTCGCCGGGGGCGGCGTCTTGCCGTCCAACCAAGCCGCAACTTCGTGATAGGTCAGCTTCGCCTGGTTCATCACCAGTGCTCGGTAGACCGTCGATTCCTGCACCGTGCCGTCCAGAGCGACGATCATCTCGACGACGACCGCCAATCGGTCATTGGACTGGCCGAGCGAGGTCAGATCCGTGGAAAGACGCTCGGGCAGCATCGCGAAGATTTCAGCAGTCGTATAGACCGACGTCGTATTGATCGCGGCATGGCGATCGATCGCTGTGGCCTGTTTTACGACCGCATCGACGTCGGCAATCGCCACGAGCACTTTGATGCGACCGTCCGCCAGCCGCTCGGCCACCGTCAACTGATCCAGATCCTTGGAGCTGTCGTTATCGATGGAACACCACACCAACTGACGTTGATCGCGAATCGACGGTTCAGTTTCATGTGCTGGTCCTGGGATTTGGTGCAACTGCTGAATCACCTCCGACGGGAAGTCGGGGACCAAGCCGCGCTCGATCATCGCCTGCCGAGCAATTGCGCGAAGATCGAGCGACGTGGTTGCGATTGTCATATTGCGATTCCGGTCCAAAGTGCAGCATGAAGCGATTGAAGCGAGCCATCGTAATTGTTTGTCGTTTCAAACAGGAGAGCACCTTTCGCGCCATTTCGACCCGTCGGTCTGATGCCCACGCGTTCGGCTTCAGTGGCTTTCTGTGGTTGCTCGGGCTAACGTCTGACGATCCCATCGCAACGACAGCGTTCGCGGGGTGTGCTGCTGCCTGGAATCTTCCTCGATGGATGCCGACATCATGAAAAAGCTTGCTTTGATTCCGATGCTGATCTGGGGATTGTTTGTCGCGATTCCCTCTATTGCGTCAGCGGCAGACGGGGCCGCGAAGTACGTGGGACTGCCCGAGACCGATGAAGGCCTGCCTGGAGCGGGACCGATCCGACGCTACGACTGGTTCAAGAGTTTGTGGACCCAAAAGCGATCCGCCTGGGCAGAACGCGTCGATAAAGATCAGAAGGGACTCGTGTTCCTGGGGGATTCGATTACTCAGGGATGGGGCGACGATCTGAAGGGGAGCTTCCCGGGTGTCAAAGTCGTGAATCGTGGGATCAGCGGCGATACCACGCGTGGGATGTTGATCCGCTTGAAGGACGATGTGCTGACACTGAATCCGACGGGCGTCGTCCTCTTGATGGGCACGAATGATCTGGAAGAAAAGGCTGATCCCGAAACGATCGCCGGCAACGTCAAGCTGATTATCGCCGAACTGAAGAAGCACAATCCCAAGATGCCGATCATTCTCTGTCAGGTGTTTCCCAGCTCTGAATCGAAGAGCCGACCCGCCGACAAGATCAAGAAGATCAATGAACTGTATGCGGCTGCCGTGAAAGGCGACGCTCAGGTCACACTGGTCGAAACATGGAAGCTGTTCGCTGATGACAAGGGCGATGCGAAAGCGGCCGAGTTTCCTGATCTGCTGCATCCGAACGATGCGGGCTATGCGAAGTGGGCCGCCGCCTTGCGCCCGATTCTCGCCACGTACGACTACATCGAAACCGCCGACGACACGTTTCAACCGGAGGCGGGATTCGTCAGCTTGATCAATGGAAAGGATCTCCGCGGCTGGGGATTCCGCAACGAGAAGACTCAGGAAAAGCTCGCCGATTTTGAAGGCAAGACCACCAGTTCCGATGGTCGTTACGTGTTCAAGCACGGTCGCATCGTCGTGACGACGCCTCCGGAAGGGCGGCGCGTCGAGCAGATGTGGACGACTCGCGAATTCCCCAAGAACTTCACATTGAAGCTGGAGTTTCGCGCGACACCGAATGCCGACAGCGGTGTGTTTATCCGTCGCCCACAACTGCAATGTCGCGACTACCCTTTGGCTGGACCGTATAAGGAATTGAAGAGCTACCGCCCACAGGATTGGAACGAGTTGGTTGTCGTCGTGAAAGACAATGTGGCTCATTGCACCTGCAATGGCGAAGTCCTGGAGGCGGCACTCAAGCTGCCTGAATCCGGTCCGATTGGCTTGGAGGGCGATTGCGGACAAATGGAATACCGCCGGATTCGCTTGATGGAACAGCCATAGCTCGAAACGACTCGATCACGCGAGGATCGAACATGCTGATTTTCACTGTGAGATGCGTGACGATTGCTCTCGTTATCAATCTGATTGGTTGCACCGGTGCCGCTCAGGACGCGGTGAAGGTGCAGCCAATTTATGATGCGAGTCCAAGTCATTTGTGGAATCGAGTCCACGCGGCCCTGCTGTGTCGCGTAGGCCCTGACGGCAAGACCTATGGCGAGGATCGGCTGGAGCCGTTGCTGTGGATGCATTCCGAACACTTACTGCGAGGCAAGTCTTTCGAGAATGCCGTCGCGGTTCTCGATGAATTTGATCGAGAGGGTGGCGAGTCTTTGATCGAGACACCAATCAAAAAAGCCATCTTGCAGCGAGATCTGTGGTTGGTGGCGACTTGGCTGACTCAGAAGCCCGACACCGAAGAGAAGCAGCGACTGCAATCGGCGCTCGCCAAGGTTATCCGACGGTTGGCATTGTCCTCAGAGCAGATTGAGAAACTGCCCGATAACTATACCTCGACGGTCGCAGCCAAGGTCTTCAGCAGTCGATTTGATACTTGGCAGCCAGAGCGTTCGTACTTGCCCGCGCAGGTCTTCGATCCAGAAGGACCTTGGGTTTGCATCGGTCGCGGTGATGGCCTGATCGCGCCCCAGCATCTGCGTGAAGATAGCAGCAGTCCGTTTACAAACTCGGTGTTCCTGATTTTCCTCAAGCTGTCTTCAACCCGAGTGAAGACGCTTCAGTTCCTGACGGAGTTGGAGACATTTAAGCAGCCGTATCTCGTCGACAACCCCAATCCCAGTCCCGGTGGGATGAGAGGCCAGTCACATCCTCGCCTGCCAAATGCGGCATTACCGAAATGGCCGAAAGGAACCGAAGTCGCTCTCGTCCGTCGCGCGCTGCTGATCAATACGAACGGGAAAATCGTCGCCAGCCCGATCACGGAGAGTCTTCAACTACGAGTGATGAGAACGAACACTCCAGAACCGAGCGCAGCGATGTTTAATATCGAGAACGCACGCGGCAACTGGGCTTTCTTCGAGTTTCAGTTCCGCCGAACGGACTTGTTAGGACCATCGCCGATCGGGCTGCGCGATGTGTCGGGTGATCGCGATTTCAAGACGGGATTCATGTCACATCCGTCCGACGGATTTGATGAGCCTTCCCAGCCCTCGAAACCGTTTCCATTGGGAAGCCAACCGTTCCAGAATAATCGGGCGTCGTGCATCGGCTGCCATCAATTGCCGGGACTATACAGCTTCAACAGTCTGGCGGGCTTTCAGTTTGGACGGTTACGGAATTCACGCGATAAGAACGCCCAAAAAATCGGGCCGTTTCAATTCAAAACCGCATCGATTCCAGAGATCGAGGCCGCAGTGGTGCAGTGGAAGGAAACTCAGGCTAGCTGGAAACAGTTCGGGGTCATTGTGAACCAGTAGGATCGATAGCGCGTACGATTCGATGGTTTGCATGACCTCGAGATTCGGCGGGCAAAAGGAACAACCATGATTGTGACTACGGGGAACGACGTTTCGGGATATCGGATCTCGGACTATCTGGGGATTGTCCGCGGCATCGTGGTGAGGTCGCCGAGTATTGCTCAGGGGATCGTGGGTGG
>DASYEA010001251.1:0-4103 GCA_036499265.1 Schlesneria sp.
ACGGCTGAAGACGGCTGCACGGGAATCGTCGACTTGCTGGTTCTATTCCAGAGCTCTGGCTCGAATTCTCCCTCCGATCCTATCCAGTTTGACTTCGCCCACCTAAAATGCAGATTCTCCGACACTCGATCTAGTTTCTCGACAGCACGGACGTGACCTTGGCTAAGAAGTCGACTCGAAAATCTACCGCCGCCTCCCTGGCCGAAGTGACGACCGATCCAATTCCAAGCGTGACCGTTTCGCCGGAGGCGATCGAAGCGGAAACGCAGGCGATTGGCCGCTATGTCTGGGATCATCTTTCTCGGCGGCAACCTTCCATCTTTGAACGCCGTTGGTGGGATGAGCGCATTCTGGGCGCGGCGATGTCCGATGAATCGCTGAAAGTGCAGATGTTTCGCTTCGTCGACGTTCTGCCGCGACTGCGAACGCATCGCGAAGTGACGCGGCACCTGCAGGAATACTTCCAAGAAGCGAAAGAGCATCTCCCTTGGGCCGTGGAGATGGTCCGATTCGGTGTCGAACATCTCTCACCCGACTCGGTTCTGTCGCGAGCCTTAGCTTACAACGCTCGGGCGAATGCCACGCGGATGGCGAAGCGATTTATTGCCGGATCCAATGTCGACGAGGTCTTGGCATCCGTCACGACTCTGCGGAAGCAAGGATTCGCCTTTACGCTGGATCTGCTCGGTGAAGCAGTCATCAGTGAGACCGAGGCCGAGGCCTATCAGCAGTCGTACCTGGATTTGATTGATGGCATCGCCCCGGCCGTGAATGCCTGGCCGCTGCACGAGCAGATCGACTGCGACAATGACGGTCATTTGCCTCGCGTGAATGTGTCGATCAAGTTGTCAGCCTTGGTCAGTCATTTTCGACCTGCCGATGCCGAAGGAACCGCCGAAGCGGTCAAGCAGCGACTGCGACCGCTGTTGCGCAAGGCACGTGAGAACCATGCCTATGTCCATTTCGACATGGAGCAGTATGCGTACAAGGATTTGACTCTCGAGATCTTCAAGCAGACACTGCTCGAAGAGGAATTCCGCGATTGGCCAGATGTTGGCATTGTGATTCAGGCGTACCTGCCGGATTCAGAGCGCGATCTGGGCCAATTGCTGGAATGGTCGAAGGCACGCGGTACGTCGGTCTGGGTGCGACTCGTCAAGGGTGCCTACTGGGACTATGAAACGGTTGTGTCGGCGGGCCGCAATTGGCCTGTTCCGGTGTACGAGGAAAAGTGGCAGTCGGACGAGAACTATGAACGGCTGACATTGCTGCTACTGCAGAACTGCACTCTGCTGCGTCCCGCGTTCGGTAGTCACAACCTGCGCAGCCTGTCGTATGCGCTGGCTTGTGCGAAGCTGTTGAATGTTCCGGCCGGGGCTTTTGAATTGCAGATGCTGTATGGCATGGCTGAAGACCATGCGCGAGCCTTCAGCGAGATGGGGCACCGAGTCCGCATCTACACTCCCTTCGGTCAATTGATGCCGGGGATGGCTTACCTAGTCCGACGACTGTTGGAAAACACCTCTAACGATTCCTTCCTGCGACACAGTTACGACGAGAACGCGAAGATCGAGGATCTACTGATGAAACCAACCACCGTCGCTTCGAAGATGCCTGCTAAGCGTAAGGCCCCGGTTCCCGAGTTCCTGAACGAGTCCACTGCCGACTTCAGCCGTGAGGAAATTCGCGAGTTGATGCTGGACGCCCTCGGCAAGGTCAACGATGAATTGGGCGAAGACTATGCGATCGTGATTGGCGGCAAGTCGATTCACGCTCGGCCGATGATGGTGACTCATAATCCGTCGCAGAAGGATCAGATTATCGGTCGGATCGCGTCGGCGACAACAGATGATGTTGAATCAGCGATTGAGGCGGCGCGACGTGCGTTCCCGCAGTGGTCCAAGACCGAAGTCCAATATCGAGCGGAATACCTCGAGTTGATCGCCCGCGAACTTCGTGAACGACGGTACGAATTGGCGGCGTGGCAAGTGTACGAGTGTGGCAAGCCGTGGGTCGAAGCCGACGCTGATGTCTGCGAAGCGATCGACTTCTGCAACTATTACGCCCAACAGATGCGGCAACTGGATGATCCACAGCGATTCGACTTGCCGGGCGAAGAGAACCAATACTTCTACCGACCGCGTGGTGTGGTCGCGGTGATCGCCCCCTGGAATTTCCCACTCGCAATTCTGTGCGGTATGACGACCGCCGCGCTTGTGTCGGGAAATACCGTGATCATGAAGCCGGCCGAGCAATCGTCGGTGGTTGGTGCCAAATTCATGGAAGTGATTCTGGCGGCCGGTTTGCCAGACGGTGTCGTCAACTTCCTGCCTGGAATTGGCGAGGAAATGGGACCGACACTGGTCGGCAGCCCCGATGTCGACGTGATCGCCTTCACCGGTTCACGACAGGTCGGTCTAGCCATCAATGAACAAGCGTCTGCCGCACACGGATCGCAAGGAAGTGTCAAGCATGTCATCGCCGAGATGGGTGGCAAGAACGCCATCATCGTCGACGGCGATGCCGATCTGGACGAAGCGGTTGTCGGTGTGATTCAGAGCGCCTTCAGTTACGCAGGACAAAAGTGCTCGGCATGCTCACGCGTGATCGTGGTCGGAGATGCTTACGACGAGTTCTTAACGCGGCTGACGGATGCCACTCGCTCGCTGAAGCTGGGACCTGCCGAATTGCCATCGTCGGACATCGGCCCTGTCATTGACGAAGATTCGGCAACGCGAATCCTGCGTTACATCGAACAAGCCGAGTCGATGGAAGAATGTCAGATGGTCCTGGGAGGGATCGATCCCAAGCTGGTCTCGCAAGGCTATTTCATCAGCCCGCACATCTTCGCCAACGTTTCGCCAGACTCTGCGATCGCCCAGGAAGAAATCTTCGGCCCGGTCCTGATCGTCTTCCGGGCTCGTGACTTCAGCGAAGCGCTCACGATTGCGAACGGAACTGATTACGCATTGACTGGTGGCTGCTACAGTCGCAGCCCTGCGAATCTGAAGAGAGCTCGCAATGAGTTCATCGTCGGTAACTTGTACCTGAATCGCTCGATCACCGGTGCATTAGTGGCTCGCCAGCCCTTTGGCGGCTTCAAACTGAGTGGTATCGGCAGCAAGGCCGGCGGCCCTGATTACCTGAAGCACTTCCTGATCCCGATCAACATCACCGAGAACACGCTCCGTCGAGGGTTTGCGCCGCAAGCGGAAGAGTGATCGAGATCGGCATCACTCGAATCTAATGAACTCAGTACGACAACCCGGCCCGGAGCATCATTGTTCCGCCGGGAGTAAACGTCGTGGGGTCATTGGTGAATGAGACCTGTCGCGACAACACATAGCCTGCTTCCACACGGCCGGCAAAACCTCCGGGGACTTTCGCTTCATAGCCGACAATGACGCGATTGTCTTTATAGATGAATGTGTCCTGGGCACCGTTTGACTGCGTGATCGCCCAGGTATTACCGCCGAAGATTTCGGCTCCGAAGTACCCCCAGTGTTCGCATGACCCGGTCATTGCAAACCGTCTCATCACACGTGGACGCGGGATCAGCAGTTCCAGCTTGTAGTCATCGCTAGGTGTGTAGATCAGCCCGGCGACTGGCATCGCCGGCAAGTTCTTGCGGCCGAGGTAGAGAACACCAAACGAGTACTTGAACTGCGGGTTAACCTCTTTGATAAAGATGGCTCGGCCTGTCACACGAAACCCGTCCCCGACCGACCCGCTCAGATCGGAAAAGAGACCACCGCCGATCCCCACGTCGACAGCCCAGGTTTCTCGCAATGGAATCAGGCAACGCAACTCGGCGGTGAAATTGTAAAGCTGACTCGGGACGTTGATCGATGCCGGTGCGCTGATCATCGTGGTCCCGCCACCCAATGCTAGCCGCAGCGGCGATCCCTTGATGAAGACAGGGATGATCAATGTCGATCGCAGATCGACATCGCTGACAGCAAACCCATCGACCGGAGCCAACCGCGTTGCCGTCACTGCGGTGTCATAGATCATGCGGCGAGGAGCCGCGGTCAATGGGGCTGTTCCAGTGTCCTGTTCGCCATCAGCAAAAATTTCGATCGGATTTGCTGGTTCGAACCAGT